>JACRCY010000051.1 GCA_016218785.1 Deltaproteobacteria bacterium | reverse complement strand
TGCCCACCCTCAAGCGCGACGTCGTGCTCTTCCCGCCCCTCCTGCTGGACCGAGTCGGCCCGCTCCCTCAACTGCTCGCGGAGCACCTACCGCTCAAGGTCGACCGGAAGGGGGGTCACGATGTCCCGGCTCATTACACGGTGGGCTCAAGGACGCGCGAAGCGGACGATGATCTCCTGCTGCATCTCCGGCGAGAGGTCGTCGAAGTAGGCCGAGTAGCCGGAGACGCGCACGAGCAGCCGGGGGAACTTCCCGGGGTGGTCGCGGGCCTCGGCCAGGACCTTCGGATCGAGGACGTTCAGCTGCAGCTGCATGCAGCCGGCGGCGAGGCCGCCGTCGACCAGGGCCTGCACCGTGGCCGCGCCGGTGCCGGCCCCGTCGAGGCGCGGGGGGAGCTGGAGGTTGAAGTTCACCCCGTTCTTGGCGCGGGCGAGGGGCAGCCCGGCCGAGGAGAGCAGGGCGGCCGTGGGGCCGGCGCGGTCGCGGCCGTGGCCCGGCGAGATGCCCGACGAGAAGGGCTCGCGGGCGCCGCGCCCGGAGGGGAGGGCCCCGACGACCTCGCCGAACGCCACGTGGGCGGTGACCGAGTAGAAGCCGGCGACACCGCGCCGTCCGCGAGCGCGGCGGCGATGCGCCGACGGTAGGCCGCCGGGCTGCCGGCGTGCACGCGGGCGTGGTAGTTGGGCTGGCGGGTGCGGAGCCGGTCCATCAGCTCCAGGAACAGCAGGGTGACCTCGTTGGTGGCGTCGCGGCCGTCGCGGTCGAGGCCGCCCACCACCACCACCTGGCCGTTGAAGAGCCCGCCGTGGAAGCGCGTGACCCGGCGCGAGAACATGGGGAGCAGCTCGCAGAGCTTCACCGCGAAGCACCCGAGCAGCTCGAAGGCCGTCGCCGGCCCCAACGTGCCCGCCGCGGTCTCGCGCGCGTAGAAGGGGAAGAGGATCTGGTCGAGCCGGCCCGGGCACACGGAGTTGTCGAGCGACTCCAGGTTGAGGGCGATCTGCGCGAAGAGGATCGCCTGGAGGGCCTCGCGGAACGTGCGGGCCGGGAGCCGCGGCACGCGGCCGCAGCACTCGGCGATCGCCTCGAGCTCCCGGCGCCGCGCGGCGTCGGCCTCGAGCGCCGCGAGCCGCAGGGCCGCGTCCTGGTAGCTGGCCGCGAACGCCTCGAGCCCGTCGCACACGCCGACGACGGCGCGGAAGAACGGCGCGGTCGGCGCGCCCCGGGGCAGGTCGGCGAGCCGGCGGCGCGCCTCGTCCCGGTAGCTGGCGACGCCCCGCTCGACCAGCCCCGCGTAGTCGGGCACGAAGTGCGAGATCCCGCCCGACTCGTTGACGAGGTACGCGGTCGGCGCGTGCTGGTCGGCGAGGAAGGCGAGTTGCCGGAGCAGCGGGAAGGCGCGCATGGGCATGCAGCGGGTGACCCAGTACGGGACCACCTCGCGGAGCAGCCGGCGCCGGTCCCCCTCGTCCACCTCGAACGGGTTGACGCGGCGGCGCTCGACCCGCAGCAGGTCCTCGAGCATGAAGACGCCGTGCAGCTCGGGGTAGACGCCGGCGCCCACGCGGCGCGAGGTGAAGCACCCCACCAGCAGCTCGCCGGGATGGATGCGGGCCTGCTTGTGACGCAGGAGGTACGCCAGCGCTCCGGCCCGCTGCTCGACCGCGGGCGCCCGGCGGTCCGCCTCCCCGCGGAAGTAGCGGGTCACGAGCAGCGCGCGCTCGGCGCACAGGCCGGGCCGGGTCCCGCGGACCTCGGCGTCCAGGGCCCGGACGCGCTCGCTCAGCCGGAGGCCGGAGTCGCCGCTCGCGCCGGGCGTCGCCACGTCTGGAGTGTCCTCCCCCGGGCGCGGTCCGGTCAACTCCGGGCGCAGGGGGATTGACAGCCGGCGCGCGGCGGGGCACGGGTAGACCCATGAGGCTCTATCTCGTTCGGCACGGCGCGGCGAAGTCCGAGCTCGAGGATCCGCAGCGTCCCCTGACGGCCGCGGGGCGTCGCGACGTGGAGCGGGTGGCGGCGTGGCTCGCGCGGCTCGAGCTTCCGGTGGGCGCCGTCTGGCACAGCGGCAAGGCCCGCGCCCGCGAGACGGCCGCGAGCGTGTCCGGGGCCGTCGTGGGCGCCGCCGCACCGGTGGAGCACCCGGGCCTCCAGCCGAACGACGCGCCGGATGGGGTCCAGGCGGAGATCGAGCACGGCGCGCGGGACCTGATGATCGTGGGCCACCTGCCGTTCCTCGGCCGGCTCGCGTCGCTGCTGCTCGCGGGCTGGACCGAGGGCGTGGTCATCGACTTCCAGCCGGGCGGGGTGGTGTGCCTCGAGCGGGCCGACACGGGCACGCCGCGGGGCCTGCGATGGGGTGTGCGCTGGGCGGTGGCGCCGGCGCTGCTGCCGTGAGCGCATGACGCCGGTCATCCGCGACTTCGTCCCCGCCGACGCCCCCGCCGTCCTCGAGCTCTGGCGCGAGACGGGCCTCAGCAGCCCGCACCGTGCCGACACTCCCGAGACCATCGCGCGGACACTGGCGGCCGGCGGACGGCTGCTCGTGCTCGAGGCCGACGGCGTGCTCGTGGGCACCTCGTGGCTCACTGTCGACGGCCGCCGCGCCTCGTTGCACCACCTCGGCATCCGGCCGTCGCACCAGCGCCGCGGCCTGGGCCGCCAGCTGCTGGAGGCGTCGCTCGCCGCCGCGCGCGCGATCGGGCTGCAGGTCAAGCTGGAGGTCCATCGCGACAACGCCGCGGCCATCGCCCTGTATCGCCTGGCCGGCTTCATCCGGCTCGGCGACTACGACGTCTACATCATGCGCGACCTGCCGCCGGGCTGACGGCGAGGGCGTGCGCCGGCCGGCTCGGGCCGGAACGCGCGCGGGGCGCTACTGCGCCGTCACGGTGCTGGTGAGGCGGTTCGACTCGTTGCCGGCGCTGTCCACGACCCACACGTCGAGCACGAAGTCGCCGGCGACGCCGGGGTTGAACACCACCGCGAGCGTGATGGGGCCCGCGGTCACGCCCGCGGCGCCCTGGATCGCCTGGGGCCCGACCGTCTGGCTCAGGCCGGTGGGCGCGGTCACCTGGACGGAGAAGCTCTCGAGGTCGCCGTCGGGATCGCTGAACGTGAACTGGCCGCTGACGGTGGCCTGCTGGCCGACCGTGACGGTCGTGGTCTGGAGGGTGAGATCGCTGATCGCGGGCGCGGTGCCCGTGTCCTCGCTGCAGCCGGCCGAGAGCAGGCCCGCGAGGAGGAGGGACGCGAGGACGGGGATGAGCGGGCGCATGAGGACCTCCACCGGTAGCGGCCACGGCGAGCGACGGTTGTGGCCGCGGTCGGATGGTAGCACGGCCCGGGGCGAAGTCCGCGGCGCCGCGGTGCAGCGGCGCTGGTGCACGGCTCGAAACCCGCCGGCCGTGGGGTTCGGGGCGGCAGCCCCGAGGTGAGCGGAGCGCGGGCCTTGCCCGCCCGGAGCGGATCGTCGGGTTTCGAGACGTGGTCTAGAGGCAGGGCGCGTCGGCCGCCCGGCCCTGCGGCACCACCGGCGTCCCGGCCGCGAACGTCGCGAGGAAGCAACGGTACTGGTGCATGGGGGCCTCGGTCTGGAACACGACCTCGTGGCCGTCCTCGATCCCGTCCTCGGGGTGCTGGACGACCACGGCCGTCGCCGTGCCCGCCGGCACGACCACGTTGGCCGACGCCGGCAGGCCGATCGGGCCGCGGCCGACGAGCGGCAGGAGCGGCCCGAGCGGGGCCAGGTCGGCGACCTCGGCGACCGTCGCGTCGACCGCGGCGCCGGCGAGGTCGAGGCCGAGCGCCAGGCTGAGCGCGTCGGCGATGGGGGGCATGATGTAGTGGTCCACGATGCCCTGCAGCATGAGCACGTGGCGTGGCGCCTCGCC
>JACRCY010000433.1 GCA_016218785.1 Deltaproteobacteria bacterium | reverse complement strand
CTCGGGAAGCTGGTCCGGGGGGCGGGGGTCGTTCTTCCGCTTGGGCACCCAGACCCTGCCGTCGTTTCTGAGGGATTCCGACATGAGCGTCAGTTTTGCCTGATGGTCTCCGGTCATGGGGATACAGGTCGGGTGGATCTGCGTGTAGCAGGGGTTGGCGAAGCCGGCGCCGCGCTTGTGGGCCCGCCAGATCGCCGTCGCGTTCGACCCCTTGGCGTTGGTCGACAGGTAGAAGACGTTGGCGTAGCCGCCGGTGCCGAGGAGCACGGCGTCGGCCGCGTGGCACTCGATGCGCCCGGTGAGCAGCTCGCGCGCCACGATGCCGCGCGCCTTGCCGCCCTCGACCACCAGGTCGAGCATCTCGGTGCGGGTGTGCATCTCCACGGCGCCGAGGCCGATCTGCCGCGCCAGGGCCGAGTAGGCGCCGAGCAGGAGCTGCTGCCCGGTCTGGCCGCGGGCGTAGAAGGTGCGCGACACGAGCGACCCGCCGAAGGAGCGGTTGGCGAGCTGGCCGCCGTACTCGCGCGCGAAGGGCACCCCCTGCGCCACGCACTGGTCGATGATGTTGACGCTGACCTCGGCGAGCCGGTAGACGTTCGCCTCGCGCGCGCGGAAGTCGCCGCCCTTGATCGTCTCGTAGAAGAGGCGGTAGGTGGAGTCGCCGTCGTTCTGGTAGTTCTTGGCGGCGTTGATGCCGCCCTGGGCCGCGATGCTGTGCGCCCGGCGCGGGCTGTCGTGGAAGCTGAAGGCCAGGACCTTGAAGCCCAGCTCGGCAAGCGAGGCGGCCGCCGCGGCGCCGGCCAGGCCGGTGCCGACCACGATCACCGTGTGCTTGCGCCTGTTGCCGGGGCCGACGAGCTTGGTGGTGTTGCGGTACCGGGTCCACTTCTCGGCCAGCGGACCGCCCGGGATCTTGGCGTCGAGCTTCATGGTTGCCTCTAGCCTCCGCCTACTTCACTGCGCCGGCGAGCACGGCCACCGGCATCGCGATGTTGGCCCCCGCCACCAGCACCGCGAAGCCGGTCGCGAGCCAGCGCCGCAGCGGGTTGTAGAGCGGGTGGTTGAGGCCCAGCGTCTGGAACAGGCTCCACGCGCCGTGGTAGAGGTGCAGGCCCAAGCACACCATCCCCACGACGTAGAAGGCCGAGATCCACCAGACGCGGAAGCCGGCCACCACGTTGCCGTACACGTTCTGCGCGTCGAAGACCGGGCCGACGCTGCCGAGCGTGAGGTGGGCGATGTGGTAGAACACGAACGCCACGAGGAAGATGCCACCGTAGATCATGGTGCGTGACGAGACGTCCGCCTCCCGGTACTTCACCACCTTGTACTTCTGCGGGCGGTTGGCCCAGTTGCGCAGGGTGAGCTGGACGGCGATGAGGACGTGCCACAGCACCGCGGCGAGCATCACGACGCGGAACGTCCACAGCAGCTTCGGGTTGCCGTGGAGGAAGGCGGCGTAGGCGTTCAGCTTGGCGGACCCCACGAACAGCTGCAGGTTTCCCAGCATGTGTACGAAGACGAAGCCCAGCAGGAAGATGCCGGTCACGGCCATCACGAACTTCTTCCCGACGGTCGTGAGGTAGAAGCGCGTCAGCGCGAGCATGGGGTCTCCTCGCCTCCTCCAGGAGTTGTTTCTGGACGAAACCTTCACGCATGGGTAGACCGCCTAACCCGCCTCGGGTCAAGCGCATAAGTTGACCATGCACCCCGGCCTCATCGGCCTCGGGGGGCGGGAGCGCAGCCTCGAGCACGCGCGGGCCTCGGCCGCGGCCATCAACCGGATGGCGCCGACCTACGCCGCGCTGTTGACCTACACGCCCGTGCCCGGGTCCCCGCTCGCGGACGAGATCGCGGGGGGCACCTTCGAGCTGCCGGACCCGCTCGATTCGATCCGCGAGATCCGCGAGTTCCTGGCGGGCCTGGAGTGCCGCACCTACTTCACCTGCAACCACGCCAGCAACTACCTGCCCCTCACCGGCCGGCTGCCCGGCGCGAAGGCCCAGCTCCTCGCGCTCCTCGACGGCGCGCTCGCCGGCGCCCTCCCGCTCAAGCCCGAGGCGCTGCGCGGGCTGTAGGGGCGCTAGGCCTTCGGTCCGGGCGGCGCCGGTTCACCGTCGGCCGGCAGCGCCTCGCTGGCGGTGGCGGACGCGGCCACGCGGCCGGCCTCGTGCAGGCGGCTCTTCCGGTACCCGTAGAGGAAGTAGATCACCAGGCCCGCGGCGAGCCAGCAGAGGAACCGCACCCAGGTGACGCCGGGGAGGCCGAGGGCGAGCCAGAAGCAGAAGAGGATGCCGAGCGGGGCGGTGAGCCAGATCCACGGCATGCGGAAGCGCCGATCGGCCTCGGGCCGCCGCCACCGCAGGATCATGACCCCCGCGCACACGAGGATGAACGCGAACAGCGTGCCGATGTTCGTCAGCTCCACGACCTCGTCGATGGAGAGGAGCCCCGCCGGGAGCGCCACGATGACGCCCGTCAGGAGCGTGGCGTTGGCCGGGGTCTTGTGCTTCGGGTGGATGCGGCCGAACCAGCGGCCGAGGAGGCCGTCCCGGCTCATGGCCATGAAGATGCGCGGCTGGCCCACCTGGTAGACGAGCAGGGCGGCGGTGGTGGCGATGACGGCGCCGAACGAGATGATCCCGGCCAGCGCCGTGAGCTTGTGCGTGGTGAAGATGTAGGCGAGGGGATCGGCCTTGCCCGCCAGGCTCGAGTAGCGCACCACGCCCGTGACGACGAGCGCCACCAGGGCGTAGATCACCGTGCAGATGCCGAGCGAGTAGAGGATGCCCCGGGGCATGTCCCGCCCGGGGTCGCGGCACTCCTCGGCGGTCGTGCTCACCGCGTCGAAGCCGATGAAGGCGAAGAAGATGATGGCGGCGCCCGCCTGGATGCCCTTCCAGCCCGCGGGCGCGAACGGGTTCCAGTTGGACTTGGAGACGAAGGCGGCACCGATGCCGATGACCAGCAGCAGGATGCCCACCTTGACGACGACCATGATCCCGTTGGCGCGGGCGCTCTCCCTGATGCCGACGTAGACGAGCCACGTGATGAGCACCGTGATGACGATGGCGAGCAGGTTGATCGTGACGGGGAAGCCACCGAGCAGCGGGGCGTCCTTGAGCGCGTTCCAGTTCGCGAAGGTCGCGGCGCCGTCGAGGACGCCGATCTTGGCCTGCGCCAGCGCCGTGAGCTTGTCGGCGAGGGTCATGACGGGCACGCCGTCCGCCAGCTTGAGGGCGCTGCGCGGGTCGACCGCGAGCCAGCCCGGTACGTGGATGCCGAGGACGTTGTCGAGGAAGCTCCGGGCGTAGTCCCCCCAGGAGATGGCGACGGCCACGTTGCTGACGGCGTACTCGAGGAGCAGGTCCCAGCCGATGATCCAGGCCATCAGCTCGCCCATGGTGGCGTAGGAGTAGGTGTAGGCCGAGCCGGAGACGGGGATCATGGAGGCGAGCTCGGCGTAGGCCAGCGCCGTGAACCCGCATGCCAGCGCCACGAGGAGGATGCTGATCACCAGCGCGGGCCCGGCCGGCGCGCGCCCGTCGGCGAGGTTGCCCGCGGCCGCCGTGCCGATCGACGAGAAGATGCCGGCACCGATGATCGCGCCGATGCCGAACATCGTCAGGTCGAACCTGCCCAGGCTCCGCTTGAGCTGGTGCGCGGGCTCCTCGGCGTTCGCGCGGAGCTGCTCGAGCGACTTGACGCGGAAGAGGTCCTTCAGCATTGGGCGCACTCTACGAGGGGGTGCCCGGTGAGTCAATCGCCGCAGGTGGGGCTCCGGCGGACGCGCCGAGGGGCCCCGGCTCTGGTATCCTCGGTCCATGTGCACACGGATGCTGCCATGGGCGGTGACGGTAGTGGCGCTGCTGGCGGGGTGTGGCGCGACTCGCAACGAAGGGGGGGATGGGGGCGCCGGCGCCGACGGCGGCGCGGACGGGGGGCAGCCGACGCCGATCCACTTCGGCGTCATGGTGCACCTCGAGGGGAACCTGCAGCTCACCTCGCAGCAGATGTTCACCGGCTTCGACCAGTCGGTCCGCGAGGTCGTCGATCTCTTCAGCGCCAACGGGGCCAAGCTCACCATCGAGTCGGAGAAGCCCTACGCCGAGGCGGCGGCCCAGTGGGCCGCGGGCGACAACGCGCTGCTCTACTCCCTGTCCCAGGGCCTCGGCGTGGGGACCCACTGCGACATCGGCGGCCCTGGAGGGGCCGCCACCACCGCTGAGTTCGCCGAGAACAAGTCCAAGGTGGACGCCCTGGTGGGGGCCGAGAACAACCTGGGCTGCTCGGGCGGCTGGGGGCAGTCCGATTGGGCGAACGCCGCCGCCGACGGCGGCTTCAAGTACCTCGACGGCGTGGTGATGATGGCCTACCTCGGCGTCCCCCAGCAGAACCGGCCGATCGACCCGGACACGGGCAGCCCCTACACCGACGCGAAGATCCAGCAGACCGTGTACCACGACCCGGCACCGTCGGACCTCATGGACCGGATCTACCCGCGCCTGCTGGCCGACACGAACGACCTCGAAGGGGACGCCGCCGGCCGGCTGCTGCTGCTGACCGGCGAGATCGGCGAGGTCGCGTCGCTCTTCGAGGGGCGCAGCAACTGCTTCCCGAACTGCGTGCTCACCCAGGACGACTTCGACGTCATCGTCGACACCGTGGAGCAGGCCTGGGCGGCCAAGGATCACTCGCGGTTCGCGATGATGTACCTCCACTTCCCGATGGGCACCCTCCGGGCCGACGCGGGCGGCACGGCCGAGCAGAAGAAGCAGCTCGTGACCGGCTGGCTGGAGCAGATGGCCACCCTCCAGGCCGAGGGGAAGATCGCGTGGGTCACCCAGAAGGAGGCGTACGAGGGGTTCGTGGCCTGGCAGTAGGGGCACCCGTCGCGGCCCCGCGCTCGCGGCGGCGGCCCGCGCCCGTCAGGTGATGTCGCAGAGCCGGCGGAAGGTCGCCTCGCCCGGCGGCGTCCCGAGGTGAGCGGCGAGGGCCTCGTCGTCCCAGCGGAAGAAGGGGTTGGTGGCGCGCTCTTCCTCGAGGAGCAACGGCACCGTCGGCGTGGTGCGCGAGGCGGCCTCGAGCCGTCGCCGCCGCTCTGCGAGGCGCGCGTTGCCCGGGTCGAGCCGCGCCGCCTCGCGGACGTACTGGAGCGTGTACTCGTGGCCGCACCAGATGCGGGTACCCAGCGGGAGCGCGCGGATCTTCCGTACCGATTGGAACATCACCTCCGGCGTCCCCTCGAACAGGTTGCCGACCGTGCCGCCGAAGATGGTGTCGCCCGAGAAGAGGTCGCCGCCGTCGCCGGCGTCGTCGGGGAAGAAGTAGGCGACGTGCCCCCGGGTGTGGCCGGGCACCTCGAGCACCCGGGCCCGGGCCCCGGCGGCGACGACCTCGTCCCCGTCGGTGACGCGGTTCGTCTGGCCCGGGACGCGGCCCTTCTCGTCCGCGCCGGCGATCACCGGGACGCCCGGGAACTCCTCGAGCAGCCCGCGGACGCCGCCCACGTGGTCCGAGTGGAAATGGGTCAGCAGGATGGCGCGGAGGCGCCGACTCCCGCGCTGGAGGTGCGCCAGCACGGGACGGGCGTCGCCGGGATCGACGACCGCCGCGGAGGCGCCCCCCTCGTCCTCCAGCACGAAGACGTAGTTGTCGGCGAGGGCGCGTAGCGTCACGACACGCATGCTATCCTCCGGCCTGGGGCATCGTGCCACGCTCGACCGGGCGATGCCAGGCGTAGCGCGCGCGGCGCGGCGGTGGTATGCATGAGGGGCCCCACGACCATCGAGGTGGACCATGACCAAGAAGGTGCTGCTCGCTACCGAGAAGCCGTTCGCCGCCCAGGCACGCGACCAGGTTGTCGCGATCATCAAGGAGGCCGGGTTCGAGGCCGTCCTGCTCGAGTCCTACCAGGGCAAGGAGCCGCTGCTGCAGGCAGTGGCGGACGTCGACGCCCTCATCGTCCGGAGCGACATCGTCGACGCGGAGGTCCTGGCCGCCGCCACGAAGCTCGCGCTGGTCGTGCGCGCCGGCGCGGGCTACGACAACATCGACTGCGCGACCGCCAAGACGAAGGGGGTCGCCGTCATGAACACCCCGGGCCAGAACGCCAACGCCGTGGGCGAGCTGGCGCTCGGCCTGATGCTGTACATGGCGCGGGCCAGGTTCAGCGGCAAGTCGGGGACCGAGCTGCGGGGCAGGGCGCTGGGCTGCCACGCGATCGGCGCCACCGGCCGGGCCCTCGCCGGCGCCGCCATCGGCATCGGCATGAAGGTCTGCGCCTTCGACCCCTACGTGAGCGCGGAGGCCATGCGGTCCTTCGGGGTCGAGCCGGTGGAGAAGCTCGAGGACCTGTACCGGCGGAGCGACTACGTGTCGCTCCACATGCCGGCCAACAAGGAGACCAAGAAGTCGATCGGCAAGCAGCTCATGCTCCTCATGCCGAAGAAGGCCTGCCTCATCAACACGGCGCGCGCCGAGCTGATCGACGAGGGGGAGCTGCTGCAGGTCCTCGAGGAGCGGAAGGACCTGCGCTACGCCTCCGACGTCGAGCCGACGGCGCCCACCGCCGCGGCCATCAAGGAGAAGTTCCAGGACCGCGTCTACTGGACGCCGAAGAAGATGGGGGCCCAGACCGAGGAGGCCAACGTCAACGCGGGCCTCGCCGCCGCCCGCCAGATCGTGGGGTTCTTCACGCGCGGGGAGAAGCAGTTCATCGTCAACCCCTAGGGACGCGGTCTGCACCCTCGGCGACGGCGCCACCGCCTGAGGTTTCGGAGTATACTGCGGCCGCGAGGGGACGATCATGGACAGGAAGATCAAGCTGCTCTTCGTGGACGACGAGGAGAAGTTCCTGACGTCGACCACGACGCGCCTGGAGATGCGCGGCCTGGAGGTGCACGCCTTCTCCGACGGCTTCGCCGCGCTCGCGGCCACCGAGAAGCTGGACCTCGACGTGGCCCTGCTCGATCTCAAGATGCCGGGCATGGACGGTGAGGAGCTGCTCAAGAAGCTCAAGGAGCGGTTCCCGCAGATGGAGGTCGTGATCCTCACTGGGCACGGCTCGATCGAGTCGGCGGTGACGACCACGCAATCGGGCGCCTACCAGTACCTCCAGAAGCCATGCGAGCTGGACGCCCTCATCTCGGTCATCTCGAGGGCCTACGCGAAGATCATCGCCACGCGGCGGGCGTCCAAGACGGCGCGGATCGGGGAGCTGATGGCGCGGGCCCCGACCCTGACGCCCCTCGCCCTGCTCGAGGAGCTGAAGAAGATCGACAGCGACGAGTAGCCGCCCGGACGGCGCGGGCGAATTCGCCCCGCGGGAGGTGCCCGCGTGTCCCTCGAGCCCGTCAAGGTCGACGACGAGATCAACAAGGCGTTCCACCCGTCGGCCTCGTCGCTGGTCAGGCTCCGCTACACGGTGCTGGCGCAGCTCCTCATCGTGTCGCTGATCCCGCTGGTCGCCCTGTCGTGGTACTTCCGGCGGCAGTTCTTCGCCACCCTGGAGGCCCGCTCCCACGCGCTGCTCGGCACCACGGCCGCCGGGCACGCCGAGACCATCGACCGCCTGATCGCGAGCAAGGTCGCGACCCTCCGCAGCCTGGCCCACAGCAGCGTCTTCCAGCTCCCGCCGTCGAAGCCCGAGATCAACGCGCTGCTCGCCATCCTGCGGGACATGGACGAGACGATCCTCGACATCGGCGTGTTCGACGCGGACGGCAACCACGTCCGCTACGCCGGTCCCTTCGAGTTCCTCGAGGGGCGGAGCTACCGCGGCGAGGAGTGGTTCCGGCGGGTGGCCGCGGCCGAGTCGGCCGTCTACATCAGCGACATCTACCTCGGCTACCGCGGCCGCCCCCACTTCATCATCGCCGTGCGCACCACCGCGGGCGGGCGGAGCTGGTACCTCCGCATCACCATCAACCCCGACCGCTTCAACGATATCGTGGACAACGTCCGCCTGGTGGAGGGCGCGCACGCCTTCATCGTCAACCGCACCGGCGTCTTCCAGAGCGTGCCCGCGTCGATCGGCACCGTGCTCGAGCGCGCGCCGCTCCTGCCGGCGCTGGATGGCGCGCAGGGGATCCGCGAGGTCCGCGGCGCCGGCGGGCCCTACCTCGTCGCCTGGTCCAGCCTGCGCGAAGTCGACTGGAAGCTCATCGTCCGTCAGGAGGTCGCCCACGCCTACGGCCCGGCCCGCCGGACGGCCGCGTGGGTCCTGGTCATCGTCCTCACGAGCCTGGTCTTCATCGTCGCCGCGTCGATCTACGCGACCCGGACCCTGGTGCGGCGCTACTCGCGCAGCGAGCGCGACCGCGCCCGGCTGGTCGAGCAGCTCTTCCAGGCCGGCAAGCTCTCGACCCTGGGCGAGATGGCCGCGGGCATGGCGCACGAGATCAACAACCCGCTCGCGGTCATCGTGGCCGAGACCGGCCTGATGGAGGACTACCTCGATCCGACCCTCGGGCCGGGGTTCGACCGCGCCGAGTTCCTCGGGCACCTGAAGTCGATCAAGGAGGAGGCGTACCGCTGCCGCGAGGTGACGCACAAGCTCCTCGGGTTCGCCCGGCGCACCGAGTCCCGGATCGGCGAGGTGGACCTGAACCGCCTCACCGACGAGACGGTCGACCTGGTCAACATGGAGATCGCGCTCGAGAACATCGAGATCGTCATCGAGCGGAGCGCCCGCCCGCTCATCGTGATGACGGATGCGGGGAAGGTCCGGCAGGTCCTGCTCAACCTGGTCCGCAACGCGGCCGACGCCATCGGCAAGGACGGCCGCATCACCATCAGCATCCTCGAGCGCCGCGAGTGCGCCGGCCTGCGCGTCACCGACACCGGCTGCGGCATCCCCCCCGAGCACCAGGCCAAGCTCTTCATGCCCTTCTTCACGACCAAGGCGGTGGGCAAGGGCACGGGGCTCGGCCTGTCGATCAGCCACGGCATCATCACCTCGCTCGGCGGCCGGATCGGCGTCAGCAGCCGCGTGGGCGAGGGCTCGGCGTTCCTCATCCTCTTGCCCCGGCGCTTCGACCCGAAGGCACCTCCCGACGCGGCCGCCATGGAGAAGGAGCTGCAGGCGGTCCTGGGCTCGCCGGCCGGGCGTGGGTAGCCGCCGGCCGGGGCCCGGGGCGCCCCCGGCCGCTCTGCGGGGCGCGATCGGCGGTGCGTGCGGGGAGCCGTCGTGGTAGGGTGCATGCGTATACTATGCATGTCCCGCGCCACGGCGGGGCTCTTGCGAGGCCACCCATGCACGGTCCGAGCGGGTTTCACGGCGAGCCGAAGCTCACCTGGAAGGGGCACCCGGGCTTCAAGCCGATCCTGCTCCTGGTGGGCTTCGTCCTCTTCGCCGTCGGGATCGTCGCGCCGCCCCCCCGGGGGCTCCTGGACCTCGTGACCCGGCCCAGGCCGCCCGGGTACAGGCTCGAGGGCGACGCCACGAACATAG
>JACRCY010000017.1 GCA_016218785.1 Deltaproteobacteria bacterium | reverse complement strand
GTCTGTCGCGGCCGGCTCGCGATCACGCGGCGGATCTGCCCGAGCTCCGACGGCCCAACGACGGTGCCGCGAAAAACGACCGGGTGCTCGTCCCGCGGGCGACGCTTCATGCCTCCGGTATGGCACAAACGCGCGGGCGGCGCCAGTCCCCAACCCCATCTACTTGAAAGCACGACGCCGAAAAGACTTTGCCGGGGCCCTGGGGGTGCGCGTGCGTCGCGGGTCGTGGTACGCTGCGCGTGAGAGGACGACATGCGCCGACGGAGCGTTCCGAGCCTCGTTCTTGGTCTCACGCTCGCCGTGGCCGGGTGTGACGGCGGCACCAACCAGCAGGTGGACGCGGCCGTCCAGGAGGACGCGCCGCCGCAGTTCGACCGCACGCCCGGCGACGCCCCGCCGGGCGACGTGCTGCCGGACGGCGCCGGCGGCAACCACTCGTTCGAGACGGCGGAGGCCATCGCGGTGAGCAGCACCTCGACCCCCGGCGTCATCAGCGCGCCGGGCAACGTCGACTACTACAAGTTCGAGGGCACCGCGGGCGACTGGATCCACATCCACACCGAGGCGGCGACCCTGATCCCGGCGAGCTCCTGCGACACCGTCATCACGCTCTACGACCAGGCGCAGGTCAAGCTCGCCAACGACGACGACGCCCGGCCCGCGCTCAACAACGACTCGGAGATCATCTACCTCCTCAAGGCGACCGGGACCTACTACGTCACCGTCCAGGACCTCACGAGCTGGAAGGTCGGGCAGGTGCCCGCGGGCGGGTCGACCTACAAGTACTCGCTCACGGTCGCCAGGATCGACGTGAACAAGCAAGGGGTCGTGCACGACACCGAGCCCAACGACACGGCGGCGCAGGCGCAGGCGATGACCTACTACCCGGCCGGCTCCACCGACTCCCGGGCCGCCCTGATCATCGGTGCCTTCGAGACCCAGGACGACGTGGCGGTGTTCGCGTTCAACGTGCCGGAGCACGACGGCGGGGTGGCCGAGCGCAACATGAGCTTCGACCTCATGCCGTGGGGCAACGACGCCGTCGACGGCAACGCCTACGGCTCCACGACGCCCCTGGGCGAGGTCAGCGTCACCGACCCCACGGGCGCGACCACCATCGCCCGGATCGACAACGCGCCGACGGACGCCACGACGAAGCTGGCGCCCGCGCTCGCTCCGGGCGACTACCTGCTGTGGGTCAAGCACCCGGCGACCGCCCTCGGGAGCAACGACTTCTTCGTCATCAAGGTCCAGCTCCGGACCGAGAACCCGCCCGAGGCGGAGGCGCCCGGCGCCACCGGCGCCAACGACACGCCGGGCACCGCCGAGGCGCTCGCGCCCCTCGACCTGGGCTCGGGCCGACGCGGCTACTTCGTGCTCGCCCACCTGATACCCGCGGACGTCGACTACTTCAGCTTCAGCGTGAACGCCGGCGAGCGGGTCTCGGTGTCGTGTGGCGCGGCCCGCTCGGGGTCGGGCCTCCGCTGGCTGGAGGCCAGCCTCCGCAACGCGAGCGACGCCGTCCTCAGCGGGGGCACGGTGACCGACGCGCTCTCCCAGGATCTGCGCCTCAGCGACATCACGACCGGCGGCACCGGTACCTACTACTTGCGGCTCCAGAGCAGCGGCCAGGCGAGCGGGGTGACGGGCGATTTCGCGCGCTGCGCCGTGTACCCGGCCGTTCCCTGATCCGTTATAGTCGCGGGCGCATGGGCGCCCAGGTCCCGCGACTCGACGCGTCGTTCGACGCCGGCCTCACCCTCCAGCGCAGCCTCGACCACCTCGCCCGCGTGCAGCGGGACCGCGGCTGCTGGGTCGGGGAGGTGGTGTGGTGCACGATGCTGCCGTCGCAGTACGTCATCGTCGCCTACCTCACGCGGCAGCCCCTCGACCCGGCGCGGCGCGAGAAGCTCCTCAAGTACTACCGCGCCTGGCAGCTCGGCGACGGCGGGTTCGGCCTGCACCGCGAGTCGCCGGGGTACGTCTTCGTGACCGCGCTGGCCTACGTCGCCCTGCGGCTCCTCGGCCTCGGCCCCGACGACGAGCCGACCGCGCGCGCCCGCGCCTGGCTGCGGGCGCACGGCGGGGTCAAGCACGTCCCGTCGTGGGGCAAGCTGTGGCTGGCGCTGCTCAACCTCTACGGCTGGGAGGGCGTGAACCCCATCCCGCCGGAGGTGTGGCTGCTCCCCGCGCAGGCGCCGGTCCACCCGCGCCGCATGTACAACCACACGCGCCTCATCTACCTCGGCCTCGGCTACCTGTACGGCCGCCGCTTCACCGGCCCGCTCACGCCGCTCATCGAGGACCTGCGGCGCGAGCTGTACGACGAGCCGTACGGGTCGATCGACTTCGCGGCGCACCGCCACGACCTCGCGCCGACCGACGTGTACGTGCCGCCGGCCCGGGTGCTGCACGCGGCGTACGACGCGGCCTACGCCTACGAGGGGCGCCACTCCCGCTGGCTGCGGCGGCGCGCGCTCGACGCGTGCTTCGAGCGCATCCTGTTCGAGCTGCGGTCCACGCGCTACGCCTGCGTCTCGCCGGTCAACGGCCTGCTCCACGTCCTGGCCGTGTGGGACCGCGACCCCGCGCACGCCGACTTCCTCCCCGCCTGGAAGGGCGTCGACTACTGGTCCTGGGAGGACGAGGAGGAGGGGCTGCGCTTCAACGGCGCCCACAGCCACACCTGGGACACGGCCTTCACGGTGCAGGCCATCCGCGCCGGCCCGCCCGCGGCGGCGGCGCGCCTGGCCGCGCCGCTGCGGCGCGCCTGCCGCTACCTCCGCGACTCGCAGATGCGCGAGGAGATCCCCGACCGCGAGCGCTGGTTCCGCGACCGACGCCTGGGCGGCTGGTGCTTCTCCGACGAGCATCACCAGTGGCCGGTCTCCGACTGCACGGCCGAGGCGATCACGGCCGCCCTCGCCGCCGCGCCGCACGTGCCCGCGGACGAGCGCATCCCGGACCGCTGGCTCGACGAGGCCGCCGCGTTCGTCCTCTCCCGGCAGAACGACGACGGCGGCTTCGGCTCGTACGAGCGGAACCGCGGCACCCTCGCCCTCGAGGCGGTGAACCCATCGGAGATGTTCGGCAACTGCATGGTCGAGCTCTCGTACGTCGAGTGCACGGCGAGCTGCGTGAAGGGGCTCGCGCGCTTCCGCGCCGCCGTGCCGGCCTCGCCGCGGCGGGGCGCCCTCGACCGCGCGCTCCAGCGTGGCATCCGCTTCCTGCTCGACGCCCAACGCCCGGATGGGAGCTGGGAGGGCTTCTGGGGCATCAACTTCACCTACGCCATCATGTACGCCGTCGAGGGCTTGCGCGCCGCGGGCGTGCCGGCGGGCCACCCGGCGATCCGCCGCGCCTGCGACTGGCTGATCTCGAAGCAGCGGCCCGACGGCGGCTGGGGCGAGCACTACACCAGCTGCCTCAAGCGGGAGTACGTGGAGCACGAGCGGTCGCAGGTCATCATGACCGCGTGGGCGCTGATGGCCCTGCTCGCGGCCGAGGACCCGCGCCGGGAGGCCATCGAGCGCGGCGTGCGCCTGCTGGCCGCGCGCCAGCGCGACGGCGGCGATTTCCCCAAGGAGGGCGTCGGCGGGGTCTTCTTCAACACCGCCATGCACCACTACTGCCTCTACAAGGACACCTTCTCCGCCTGGGCGCTCGGCCGCTACGAGCGCGCGCGCCAGGGGACACGCTCCGGGGTCGCAAGCCGCTGACATCCAATCTGGTTTTCTCTCTACCGCGCGGTTTGTAGCTCGTGGGCAACGCCGAAGTCCGCTGCGACCAGCCGGCGCTCAGTCCGCGAGCCTTCGGGTACAAACCGCGCGGTAGAGAAGAAATGGTGCGCCATTCCCGGGCCTTGCTGCCCAGGAACGTGTCCCCACTACGTCGCGTGCAGGAGGGCCCAGTGAAGCACCCGCTCGACCGGCTTGAACGCCAGGAGCGCGGTGAGCGCGGTGAACGCCTCGCTGCCGCGGAAGCCGCGGAACGCGAGGGCGACGCGGAAGCGCAGGTTGAAGGCGCGCTCGACGGCGCGCTGGTACTCGCGCTCGAGCGTGGTCCCCCCGAACGTCCGCCCCCCGTGCTTCGCCACCAGGTCGGCAGCCATGACGCCCGACTTCATCGCGTAGAAGATCCCCTCGCCGGTGAACCCGTTGGTCAGGCGCGCGGCCTCGCCGAGGTAGAGCGCGCCCCGCCGCGTGACCGGGCCGACCGAGTCGGTGTAGGAGATGGGCGCGCCGCGCAGGCGGCCGAGCCGGGTCGCGCCGCGGAGCCGCTCGCCCACGTGGCGCGTGACCAGCTCGTCGAAGATGTCGCGCGGCTTCGCCGGGTCGTCCGGGTGGTAGCAGAGGCCGATGTTCACCCGTGTCGGCGTCTCGGGGAAGAGCCAGCCGTACCAGGGGGAGACCCGCCGCGCGAACCACATCTCCATGTGGCCCGGGGTCACCGGCACGCCCTCGTACCACCCCATGATCGTCGCGATGGTGCGCTTGGGGCGCGGGTCGACCGAGAAGCGCGAGTGGGCGCCGTCGGCGCACAGGGTGAGGTCGGCCTCGAGCTCCCGGTCGCCGGCGGCGACCCCGCGTACCCGGCCCGCCGCGTCGAGCAGCAGCCGGCTCACCTTGAAGCCCTGCTCGAAGCGCGCGCCGGCCCGCTCGGCAGCGCCCGCGATCTCCGCGTCGAAGGTGGCGCGCGGGACCACCCAGGCCCCCTCGGGGCCGGCGAGCGTGGCCATGTGCCCGGCGGGCCCGGTGAACCTGAGCCCGCAGACGCCGTAGGCGTGCCGGGCCATCGTCTCGTGGAGCCCGAGCTCGCGGCACAGGCCGATGCAGAGCGGCGACAGCCCCGAGCCACACGTCTTCACGCGCGGGAACTCGTCCCGGTCGAGGAGCACGACCTCGTGCCGGCGCTGCCGCGCCAGCATCAGCGCGGCCGTGCCGCCCGCGGGCCCGGCGCCGACGATCACGATACGCATCGGCGGCGGCATAGCACCGTCAGAGGCGGGGCGTCAATGGCGGCGCAGTGGTCATTGCGAAGCGTCGCGGGCGAAACTGCAACGCACGCCCACCGAGGTGCAACCGAACTCCAGCGGGCCGCGATGCAGGTGAAACACCTTCGCACAAGTGTCGCACCTGGGCGCGGGGCCCGCGGCCTGTCGTGTCGCGCCGCGCGGCGTGGTACGCTGGCGCGACCTCGGCTGTCGGGGCGAGAGGTGCGGCTCATGAGAGGGAACACCAGGCGCTGGCTCGTGCTCGGGGTCGTCTGTCTCGCCGCCACTGGCTGCGGGCGGAACCACGCCGCGGGGCCCCAGGTGGACGGCGGGCTGCCCGTGGTGTGCGCCGCGGGCGCGATCGCCTGCTTCCAGGACCAGGTCGCGACCTGCATGGCCGGCGGCGTGGGCTGGACGATCGACTCCTGCGCCCAGAACCAGATTTGCGTCGAGGGCGTGTGTCGCTCCCCATCGGTCGTCATCGCGACCGAGTCGCTGCCCGACGGCATGATCGGCGCTCCGTACTCCGCCCAGCTCGAGGCGGCGAGCGGCGTCACCCCCTACGTCTGGAGCCTCGTCCAGGGCGACCTGCCGCCCGGCGTGGACCTGCTGCAGGACGGCGCGTTCGAGGGTACCCCGACCAGCGAGGGCACGTTCGCCTTCGAGGTCCGCGTGCGCGACGCCAGCGGCTCCACCGCGACGGCGTCGCTCTCGATCGTGATCCACCCCGAGGGGCTGGTCATCACCACCAACAGCCTGCCGGCCGCCCAGCACGGCCTCGCCTACGCTGCCACGCTCCACGCCCTGGGCGGCGTGCCGCCCTACGCGTGGGGCATCAGCGACGGCGCCCTGCCCGCCGGCCTGATCCTCACGTCGACGGGCGGCATCACGGGCGCGCCCAGCGAGATCGGCACCTTCACCCTCACCTTCCGCGTCTTCGACAACGCCATCCCGACCGCGTGGGCCGACCGCGAGCTGTCGCTCACCGTCGGCATCGCCCCCTTGCAGATCGTCGGGAGCCAGCAGATCGACCTCATCGTGACCAAGGTCATCGTGCTCCCGCTCATCGTGGTCGTGCAGGGAATCCCGATCCCCTACCAGGCCCAGCTCCAGGCGATCGGCGGCCTCCCGTCGTACCACTGGAGCGAGATCGACCTCTCCTCGACCGTGGCCCTGCTCATCCCCTCGGCTGGCATCCCGACCGGCCTGACGCTCGAGGACGACGGCACGCTCCACGGCGCGGTCACCGACGCCAGCCAGATCATCACCATCACGGTGCCGCTCAGCACCATCTCGCTGACCGGCTTCTTCTTCGCGGCGCAGGTCGAGGACTCGCAGTCGCCGGCCGACCAGGCCAACGCGGTCTACCTCCTGCCGACGGTCCCGGTCGGCGGCTAGGCCCGGCCCGCCGCGACGCATGGCGCACCACCGGCGCCGTGCGTACACTCGCCCGAGAGGTCCGTGCTCAAGAAGATCATCGACCGCATCGAGGGGACCTGGCTCTTCCACGTGATGAACGTGCTCGTGGCGGCCATCTGGCTCCACGACGGCGTCAAGGCGGTCCTCTACTACCGCGAGACGAAGCAGGTCTCGAGCCTGCTCCTCTGCGCGATGAACGCGCTGCTCGTCATCTTCTACATCCGTCGCCGCCGCGCGACCGAGGTGGGGACCAGCTGGAAGGTGGTCGTCGTCGCCAACCTGGGGACCTTCGGCAACTTCCTGTACGAGAACGGCGAGCCGCTGCACGCCGCCGCGTACTGGCCTTGCACGGTCGTGATGTGCGTGGCGCTCGTCATCTCGCTGGGGGCCTTCCTCTCGCTCGGCCGCAGCTGGGGGATCATCCCGGCCAACCGCGGCGTGAAGACCGGCGGCCTCTACCGGATCGTGCGCCACCCGATCTACGCCAGCTACGTCATCTTCGACGCGGCGTACGCGGTCGCGGTCTTCACCTGGCGCAACGTGGCCGTGGCCGCGACCATCGCGCTCATCCTCTACGCGCGGGCCGGCTACGAGGAGGAGCTGCTGCTGCGCGACCCCGAGTACGCGGCCTACGCGCAGCGCACGCGCTACAAGCTCATCCCCGGGTTGCTGTAGCCGCCCTTCCTCCCGCCCCGACCCGTCCCGGCTGCGGGGCGCCAGGCCCAGCGCCGGGCAGCCGCCCACCCATCCCCTCATGGATCACAGCGACCGTGTGATCTGGACCGGCATGCCCGCCCATGCATTCCAGGATCACACGATTGATGTGATCTCGAGGGGGATGCCCCCGGGATGCCTGCGCCACGGCCACGCGGACACCCTTGACGCCCCCGCCGCCGGGTCAGCCGCGCGTCACGCCGGGCAACTCGAGCTGGCCGGGTCGCGTCGCGCTCCTGGTGGGCGGCGATGTAGGCGGGCGCTGGGCGACCGGCGGCGCCGACGAGCGCGCTGCGCGCAGCGGTGCGGGCGGGCGCGGTGTGCGCGCCGGCCCGGGCGGACGGGCCGGGCCGGTGACCGTCATGCCACCGTAGGAGTGCGACCGGCCGCGCTCGGCCTCCACGAAATCGGCGAACGACGGGCCGCTCGCCAGGGACTCCAGGCGGCGGGCCTCCTGGTCGAGGCGACGGAGCCGCCGTGGGCCAGGGAGAAGCGCGCCGGATCCGAGAACCGGCTGGGCGCACCGTGGATGACCTCGGCGACCACCCGACGTCGGCGAGGCCGCGCCGCAGCGCGCCGATGACGCTGGTCGTGATCCCGGACGAGTGCCAGTCCATTCCCATGACCGCGCCCATCGACTGGAACCAGAACGGGTGTGCCAGCCGTCGCAGCACCTCCTGCCGGCCGTGGTGCAGGACGATCACTTCGACGATGACCCGCCCCAGGCGGGCCATGCGCCCGGCGAGCCACTCGGGCAGGCGGCCGCCGTGGAGCGGGAGGTCGGCGCTTCCGGTCCTGGTACCCATACAGATGTTCAGTATACCGGCCAGACCCACACGTCGCAAGAAGCGCGACGCCGCCGTCGCTACGGCCCCAGCACCTTGAACGCGACCGCGTCGAACCAGGGCATGATCGTGTCCTGGTAGCGCTCGAAGTCGACGCGCCGCCCCTCGGCCGTGATCTGGAGGACGTGCGTGCCCTTGGTGAAGATCCGCTCGATGCCGCGGACCTCGCCCTTCCCGCGGAGCTTGGCGGAGAACTCGATCTCGTGGCCCGCCACGCCCTGGTGCTTCGTCGGACCGTGGCGCGTGATCTCGTGGCTCGCGAACAGCCGCTGGAAGTGCTTCGGCCGCTCCTGCATGGCGACCTTCTCGGCCGGGAGGACCGCCGTGGGCTCCACCTCGTAGTCCTTCGCGACGAGCAGGAACAGCTCGGGCCGGGGCCGCCGGCACTTCATCAGGGTGCCGCCCGCGGGCGTGCCCGCGGCCGCCAGCTGCTCCAGGCACTCCCAGCCGGGCGTGGCGGGCGTGGTGACGCGCACCAGCCCGTCCCTGCTGGACATGATGGTTCCCGGCGCCGCGGGTGGCGGCGGCGGTGGGCGGCGGGGCCGCGGCTGCGAGGCGGGCTGGCTCGCGGCCACGACCAGGCGAGACGGCGCTGGCTGCGGGGTGGCCTTCCGCTCGCACTGGCACGCGGTCGCGCAGAAGCCCAGCGCCGCGACCGCCAGCACGGTGCGGGCCAAGCGACGACGCCGACGGGCCAGGTGCTCGCTCACGCGCGCTCCATGGAGGGGATGATACGTGGTCGGGCCCCCGGACGGAAGCGCCGGGGCGTCCCCCCCGCGCTACCAGCCCATGGCCTGGCGCAGGGACCCGGTCAGCTGCGCCGCCAGCAGCCGGTGGGTAACGGCGCTCGGGTGGCCGTCGCACCCGAATCCGTTGGCCGCGGACTGGGGCGGGAACTCCAGCAAGTCGACGCGCTCCACGCCCGCCGCGCGGGCGTCTTCGACCCCGCGCGTGATGCCCGCCCGTGCCTCGGCGAGCGCGGGATCGGTCAACATGGGCCCGAGGCAGCAGACGATGCGCGCCCGGTCGTACGCCGCGTGGATGCGCCGTACGAGGGCCGAGTAGGCCGCGGGGAAGTGGTCCCCCGGCGAGACCCCGAGGGAGAAGTCGTTGGTGCCCAGGTTGATCACGACCACGTCCGGGGTCCAGCGCCCGAAGTCCCACCGGCTCTCCGCGCGCGCCGGCAGAGTCCGCTCGTAGAGCACCGGCATGGGCTCGCCGGGCTCGTCGGCGTAGTTCCGGCAGGCGCCGCGCCCGGACCAGGCCACGGCCACGGGCTCGGCGCCGAGCGCGGCCGCGGTGAGGGCCGCGAACGAGAGCGAGAAGTCCTCGGTGTCGGGGCTGAAGGGGCACGTCTCGTCGCGCCCGAGGACGCCGAACCCCGCCGTGACCGAGTCCCCCACGAACTCGATGCGCCGGGCCGGCGCCGGCGGCGGCGGCAGGAGGCGCCCCCGCGGGTCCAGCTCGAAGCCGAGGAGCTGCGCCTCGCTCACGAGCGGCTCGGTGCGCTTGACGACCACCACCTCGTGCTCGCCGTCGGCGAGCCCGGTCGCCAGCGGGTAGCGCTCCACCGCGGGGCTCGCCGCGAGCACCGGGAGCGCCGCGCCGTCGAGCGTCACGTTGAAGAAATCGCTGGAGCCGCGCAGCCGGATGGTGATCGCGGTGCCCTGGAACCGCGCGGCAATCGACGTCCCCGACCAGGCGAACCGCGGGCCCGCCGGGTCCTCGAGATCGAACCGACCGCTCAGCCGCGGAGCCCCGTGCATGTCTAGCAACAGCTCTCCAGGCCGCCGCGGCGCGTCCGCGGTCGCGTTGGCCATGGAGAGCGTTCTATCACCTTCACGGTGGGTGTCCAGCGCCACGGGAGGCCCGGGGCACGGCCGGTGCTCCCCGGCGGCGCGATCCTCGCCCCGGTGCTAGGATCGTGCCCGGGACGGGCAGACGATGCACACCGAGACCTCGCTCTACACCGACCTGCAGCGGCTGGGCGTTCCCCGCGGCGGCGTCGTGATCGTGCACAGCGGCTACCGGTCGCTGGGCCCGGTCGAGGGCGGGCCGGCGGCCGTGGCCCGCGCCCTCCTGCGCGCCGTGGGGGACGGGGGGACCCTGCTCGTCCCGACCTTCACGACCAACCTGATCGACCCCTACACCTGGCCCGAGCCTCCGTCGGCCGAGGAGCGCGCGCGGATCATGGAGGAGATGCCCGCCTTCGATCCGGAGCAGAGCGCGCCCCACAAGATGGGCGCCATCACCCTGGCGCTGTGGCGCCTCCCCGGTGCGCGCCGCAGCGTCCACCCGGTCTCCTCCTGGGCGGCGGTCGGCCCGCGGGCCGAGGAGCTCACCGTCGATCACCCGCGCGAGGACCCCGAAGGCATCGACGGGCCGGTGGGGCGCGCGTGCCGCGCCGACGCGTGGGTGGTGCTGATCGGCGTGGACCACGACGCGAACACCTCGATCCACCTGGCCGAGAGCCTCCTCGAGATGCCCCACCTCGAGGCCCTCCCCGATCGCTACCTCGTCGTCACGCCCGAGGGCGGGCGCGAGTGGCGGCCCGTGGCCAAGACGACCAAGTGCTCCGACGGCTTCGTGAAGCTCGAGGCGTACCTCGCGCGCGCCGGGGTCATCCGCGGCGGGACGGTCGGCGACGCGCCGGCGCAGCTGCTGCGTGCCCGCGACATCGTGCGCGTCGTGGCCGAGGTGGTGACCCGCGACCCGCCGGCCCTCCTCTGCGACGACCCCGAGTGCGTGCATTGCCCGACCTCGCGGGCGCTGCTGCGCTCGTGGACGCCGCCCGCGGACTGGCGCGCACGCCTGCCGTAGCCTTGCGGCCGCGTGCTAGAGTGGCGGCCACACCGGTGGTCGTCACCTCGGCGCGGCGGAAGGCGCAGTAGCCCGCCCCAGCCATGCGCCCAGCGCGCGGCCCGTGTGCGAGGCGGCGCAGCCGGTCACCGCGGCCGGCGGGCCGGCGCACACGAGTCGGCCGCCCCCGGGGCCGCCCTCGGGGCCGAGGTCGATGACCCAGTCGGCCGCGGCCACCAGGTCGAGGTGGTGGTCAACGCAGAGGACGGTGTGGCCGGCGTCGACGAGCTGCTGCAGGAGCGCGAGCAGGGCGGCGACGTCGTCGGTGTGGAGGCCCGCGGTGGGCTCGTCGAGGAGGTAGAGCGTGCCCGGCGCCGGATCGGCCCCGGGGCCATGGCCGGCGGGCGGGCGGGCGCCCAGCTCGAGCGCCAGCGCCAGGCGGCTCCGCTCCCCGCCCGACAGGGTCGCGGCGCTCTGCCCGAGGCGCAGGTAGCCGAGGCCGGCGCGCACGAGCCCCTGGAGCGGCGCCGCGATCCGCGGCTGGGCCGCGAAGCGCACGGCGGCCTCGGCGCAGGTCAGCTCGAGCACGTCCGCCACCGACAGGTCGTCGACCAGCACCTCGAGGATCGAGCCCTCGTAGCGCCGCCCCCGGCAGCGCTCGCAGGGGACGGTGACGTCGGGGAGGAAGTCGAGCGCCGTGGTGACCGTGCCGCGCCCGCCGCAGCCGGAGCACCCACCCCGGCCGTTCCAGGAGAAGTCCCCGGGCTTGAGGCCGCGGGCGCGGGCCTCCGGGGTGCGCGCGAAGCAGGCGCGGATGGCGTCGAAGGCGCCGCCGAGCGAGGCGGGCGTGGCGGTCTCCGGGAGCGCGGCGGCCAGGGCGCGCGCGGTGCGCACCGCGCCGAAGCGCTCGGCTCCGTCCAGCGAGCGGCAGCCGACCGGGCGGCCCGCGGCGAGGCTGGCGGCGATCACGTCGCGGAGGAGCGTGCTCTTGCCGCTGCCCGAGACGCCGGTGACCACGCCGAGGACGCCACCGGGGACGTCGACGTCGAGATCGGCGAGGTTGTGGGCCGAGGCGCCCCGTACGCGCAGGCCAGGACCGGGCGGCCGCGGCGCACGCGGCGGCGGTGCGCCGCGCCCGAGGGCGGCGCCGGTGCGCGACCCGGTCGCGCCGCGGAGCGCCGC
>JACRCY010000429.1 GCA_016218785.1 Deltaproteobacteria bacterium | reverse complement strand
CGGCGACATGGTGAGGCCCGGCCGCATGACCGGCGGCCCGCTGCGCGCCGAGAACGTGACCCGCGGCCGGACGCTCGCCGGGCGCGTCGCGGTCGCCGACCGGCCGGCCGCCCGCCTGCGCGGGCTCATCGGCCGGCCGCCGCTCCAGGCGGGCGAGGGGCTGCTGATCGAGCCCTGCTCGGGCGTCCACACGTTCTTCATGAGCTTCGCCATCGACGTCGTCTTCGTGGGCGCCGACGGGCTGGTGGTCGCCGCCCTCGGGCCGCTGCGCCCCTGGCGCCTGACCCGGATCTACCCCACGGCCACGGCCGCGCTCGAGCTGCCGGCCGGGACCGTGGCCGCCACCGGCACGGCCGCGGGCGATCGGATCGAGTTCGCGGCCGCGTCGAGGGCGTGATAACATCGGGATTTCGGGCGCATGAGCACCTCGTTTCCGCTCGATTCCCTCCGCGTGCGCTTCGCCGGCGAGACCGACGTCGGCCGCAAGCGGACCCACAACGAGGATCACCTCTACCTGCCCGACGACGAGCGCTTCGCCATCGTGGCCGACGGCATGGGCGGCCACGCCTCGGGCGAGGTGGCGTCGCAGCTCGCGGTCGACTCGGTGGTCGACTTCTTCAAGGCCACGGCCAACGAGAACGCCATGACCTGGCCGTTCAAGGTGGACCGCGGCAACCGCCAGGAGGTGAACCGGCTGGTCCTCGGCATCAAGCTGGCCAACCTCAAGGTGTTCGAGGCGGCGCAGCGCGACGAGAAGTTCCACGGCATGGGGACGACCCTGGTGTCGATGTACTTCCTCGACGACTGCGCCATCATCGGCCACGTCGGCGACAGCCGCTGCTACCGCATCCGCGACCAGGAGATCACCCAGATCACCGAGGATCACTCGCTCTTGAACGACTACCTGAAGATGAAGCGGCTGACGCCGGGCGAGGCGTCGAACTTCGCGCAGAAGAACGTCATCGTGCGCGCCCTGGGCATGAAGGAGAGCGTGCAGGTCGACATCTTCACCGAGGCGCCGCGCCTGGGCGACATCTTCGTCCTGTGCACCGACGGGCTGTCGGGCATGCTCGCCGACGACGAGATCCACGAGATCGCGCGCGCCGAGGCCGAGCTCGACAAGGCGTGCGAGAGGCTGATCGCCGCGGCCAACGCCAACGGCGGCGTGGACAACATCACCGTCGTCCTCGCGCGGATCGAGCCGCTGTAGCCCGTCGGCCTCTCCCCGCCGGCCGGGCTACAGCTGGTGCACGGCGGCCGGCGTCACGATCGCGCGCGTCAGCTCGCCCGCAGCGCGCGCGCCGTCCCAGACCACGCACTCGCGCAGGCGCGCGTCGGGCGCCACCTCGGCGTCGTGGCCGACCACCACGTCCGGGCCGATCACGGCGCCGGCGCCGATCCGGGCCCGCGGGCCAAGGCGCACCGGCTCGTGGATCACGGCGTCGGGGCTCACGGTCGCCGCGGCATCGATCCCGCGCAGCGCCGTCGGAGGCGCGGCCGCGGTCGCGCCGCGCAGGAGCGCCACGTTGCCGTCGAGGTAGCGCGCCAGCGTCGAGTGCTCGGCGAAGTACCCCGCTTGCACGAAGGCGTGGAGCGGCGCGTGGTCGCGCAACGCGCCCTGGTAGGCGGTGCGGATGATGCACTGCTCGCCGTCCGGGATCCGGGCGAGGAGCTCCGGTTCGACGACGTGCACGCCGGTGAACATGTACCCGCCCGCGCCGAGGAGGTCGCGGACGCGGCCGCCCTCGTCCACGGCGATGGCCCCCCAGCGCGCCGCGTCGGGGTCCGGCCGTACCACCATGGTGGCGAGCGCGCCGGCCTGCCGGTGCGCTGCCACGACGGCCGCGAGGTCGAGGTCGATCACGACCTTGCCGTTCACGACCACGAAGGTCTCGTCGCCGAGGAGCGGCGCGGCCTGCTTGACGCCGCCGCCCGTGCCCAGGAGGCGCGGCTCGCGCGACCAGGCCACCCGCACGCCCGCGCTGGCGCCGTCGCCCATTTCGGCCTCGACCAGCTCCGCCTGGTGATGGAGGTTGATCACCACCTCGCGGATGCCGGCGCCGCGCACCAGCGCCAGCGCGAAGCGGATGAGCGGCTGGTCGCACACCGGCAGCAGCACCTTGGGCCGCTCGTCGGAGAGGGTGCCGAGCCGCGTGCCGTAGCCCGCCGCCAGGATCATGGCGCGCACGAATGTCAGTATAGCAGCGTGGGTGGGTTGAACGCCGCCGGGTGCCTGAGTAGACTCACTCGCCAACCCGCGCCCGGGCGCGGCAGAGGAGCCACCATGAAGCTCGCGGTCATCGGCACCGGCTACGTCGGCCTCGTCACCGGGGCCGGGTTCGCCGACATGGGCAACGACGTCACCTGCGCCGACATCGACGAGGCCAAGATCGCGGCGCTGCGGGCCGGCCGCATCCCGATCCACGAGCCGGGCCTCGACAACATCGTCGCCTACAACGTCAGCGAGGAGCGCCTGAGCTTCACCACCGACATCGCCGCGGCCGTGCAGGGCGCCGAGGTGGTGTTCATCGCCGTGGGGACCCCGCCCGGCGAGGACGGCTCGGCCGACCTCTCGCACGTGCTCGCGGCGGCCGCGGCCGTGGGCCGGGCGCTGCGCGACTACACCGTGGTGGTCAACAAGAGCACCGTGCCCGTGGGCACCGCCGAGCGGGTGCGCCGCGCCATCGCCGCCGAGACCAAGGTGCCCTTCACCGTCGCCTCCAACCCCGAGTTCCTCAAGGAGGGCGACGCCATCAACGACTTCATGAAGCCCGACCGCATCGTCATCGGCTGCGACGATCCGCGGGCCCGCGACGTGCTCCGGCGCCTCTACGAGCCGTTCACCCGCACCAGCGACCGCATCATCTACATGGACACGGCGTCGGCGGAGCTGACCAAGTACGCCTCGAACGCCATGCTCGCCACCCGCATCTCGTTCATGAACGACATCGCGCGGCTGTGCGAGCGCTTGGGCGCCGACGTGGAGCTGGTGCGCAAGGGGATGGGCGCGGATCCGCGCATCGGCCCCAAGTTCCTGGTCCCGGGGACCGGCTACGGCGGCTCGTGCTTCCCCAAGGACGTGAAGGCGCTCATGGCCACGGCGCGCGAGGCGGGCCACGGCCTCGAGCTGCTCGAGGCCGTGCACCGGGTGAACGAGCGGCAGAAGCAGATCCTGGTCGACAAGCTGCTGGGCCACTACCAGGAGGCCAGCGGCGCGAAGGGGCGCCGCATCGCCATCTGGGGGCTCGCGTTCAAGCCCGGCACCGACGACATGCGCGAGGCGCCCGCCCTGGTGATCATCGAGCGCCTGCTCGCGGCCGGCATGACGGTCGCGCTGCACGACCCCGTGGCCCTGGAGGTCGCCAGGAAGCTGCTCGGCGAACGGGCGGGCGTCTCCTGGCACCAGCACCCGTACGACGCCTGCGCCGGCGCCGACGCGCTCGTCCTGGTCACCGAATGGCACCAGTTCCGGCGGCCCAACTTCGGCCGCATCAAGTCGCTGCTCAAGGCGCCGCTGCTCTTCGACGGCCGCAACGTGTGGGACCCGGGCCAGGTGCGGGCCCTCGGCTTCACCTACTACGGCATCGGCAGGCCGTAGCCGCCGCGCCGCCGCCCCCGCCGGCCCCGGCCGCGCCCGGCTCCCGGCGCCTCCGCCACCTGGGCCCCGACGGCTAGGCCGGCGGCGCGCGGAACCACTCCACGAACCGCGCGATCCCCTCCTCGATGGGCACCTTCGGCGCGTAGCCGAGATCCCGGCCGGCCTTGGTCACGTCGGCGTAGGTGATGGGCACGTCGCCCGGCTGGTCGGGCTGGCGGTCGAGGATCGGCGGCTTGCCGAGTTCTCGGGCGATGAGCTCCACCAGCCTGGCGAGCGTGGTCGTGCGCGAGCCGCCGAGGTTGTAGACCGTGTGGCCCGCCGGTTGCCGCTCCACGGCCGCGGTCACGCCGTCGATGATGTCGTCGACGAAGGTGTAGTCACGCGCGCTCCGGCCGTCGCCGAAGAAGGGCACGGGCCGCGCCGCGGCGATGAGCCGCGTGAACTTGTGGATCGCCATCTCCGGCCGCTGGCGCGGGCCGTACACGGTGAAGAAGCGCAGCGCGCAGGTGTCCATGCCGAAGAGGTCGGTGTAGCTGGAGCACAGCAGCTCGCCCGCGCGCTTGGTGGCGGCGTAGGGCGAGGCGGGCCGCACCGCCGGGTCGGCCTCGCGGAACGGCACCGGCGAGTGGGCGCCGTAGACCGACGACGACGAGGCGAACACGAAGCGCCGCAGGCCATGCTCGCGGCACGCCTCGAGGAGCGTCAGCGTGCCGGTGACGTTCACGGACGCGTACCGCAACGGCTGGGCGATGGAGGGCCGCACCCCGGCCAGGGCCGCGAGGTGCACGACGCTGTCGAAGCCGGGGCTCCGGCCGAGCAGGTCGGCGACCAGCGCCGCGTCGCGAATGTCGCCGCGCTGGAGCGTGAAGCCGGCGTGCGCCCCGAGCGCGGCCACGTTGCGCTCCTTGATCGCGGGGTCGTAGAACGGGTCGAAGTTGTCGAAGGCCACGACCTCGTGGCCGCGCCGGAGCAGCCGCGCGGCGAGGTGCGAGCCGATGAACCCGGCGGCGCCGGTGAGGAGCACGCGCATGGTCTCTCCGGCCGCGAGTCTAGCACGCGGGCGCGCGCGCGGGCTCGCCTCGACGCGGCCCTTCGCGTAGACTCAGCCCCGGGGGACGGACCCCCTGACCATGGGCGAGCCGAGCCACCCCGCGCGCAGCCGCTACTCGGTCGTCACGCACGACGACGAGACCTGGGTGCAGAGCGCGGGCGCGTCCAACCTCAGGCTCCACGTGGATCCCGGCCTCACCATCAGCGGGGCGGAGCGCAAGCGCTACCCGCGCCAGACCATCTTCCTCGACGGCGTCCATGACGGCCCGCCCTTCCTCGACAACGAGGCGCGCCAGTACTCGCTCGACCACCACGAGGGGTGCGTGCGCGCCTTCACCGTGGCCACCTGCGAGCAGGCCGTGATCGCGGTGCTGCAGGGGCTCCCCCTCGAGCAGGGGGAGTGGCACCTCTACGTGAACCAGCCCGACGCCGACGCCCTGCTGGCCGCCTGGGTGCTGCTGAACCACGCCGACCTCGTGCGCGAGGACCATCGCCTGCTGCGCCACGTGATGCCCTTCGTGCGCCTGGAGAGCGTGATCGACGCCCACGGGCTCGACGGCGAGGTGCTGGCGGCGCTGCCGCCGAAGGTCAGCGCCGCCTGGCGCGCCCACCTCGACGCCCTCGTGGCGCACGAGCGCGAGGCGCGCCGCAGCGGCGCGTGGAGCGGCGACCTCCTCGAGTTCGCGCGGGCGCAGCTCGAGCGGCTCGACGGCATCCTGCTGCCGGCCGACTTCCTCGACGTCCTCCGCGCCGTCGGCGAGGTCGAGCGCGTCGAGCTGGAGGGGGACGTCGCCGCCGTGCTGTGTCGCTCCGACCTGGGCATCTACGAGGTCGAGCGGCTCCTGCAGGAGCGCCACGGGCGCCACGTGGGGCTCATCGTCCTCGACCTCGGCGGTGGCCACTTCACCCTGCGCCAGTCCGGCGCCTTCCTCACGCGGGACCTGACGCACCTCTACCCGGTGCTCAACCGCCGTGACCCCCACGTGAGCCGCAGCGGCGGCAGCGACCGCTGGGGCGGCTCGGCCGAGATCGGCGGCTCGCCCCGCCAGGCCGGCAGCGGTCTGACCGGGCCGGAGATCATGGCGCTGGTCGCCAAGACCTACCGGCGCCGCGGCTTCTGGGACTGGCTCAGGGGGCGGTAGGGGTCCTGAGCAGCGCCAGGAACTCGATGTTCCCCGCGGGCCCGGGGATGGGCGACTCGACGACGCCGCCCACCTGCCAGCCGCGCGCCCGCGCGAAGGCCAGCACCGCGTCCACGGCCTCCTGCCGCTTGACCGCGTCGCGCACCACGCCCCCCTTGCCCACGTTCCCCTTGCCCACCTCGAACTGCGGCTTGATGAGCGCGACCAGGGGCTTGCCACCCAGGCCGCCCGCGCCGCCCGCGCCGCCCGCGCCGCCACCCGCGGCCGCGCTGCCGGGCCCGGCGAGCAGCTCGGCCAGCTTGTCGAGCACGAGCGTGAGCGAGATGAACGACAGGTCGCAGACCCCGAGGTCGAGCGCCTCCGGGACGCGCTCGCGCTCGAGGTAGCGTAGGTTCTGCCGCTCGATCACCACCACGCGCGGATCCTGGCGCAGGCTCCACGCCAGCTGGCCGTAGCCCACGTCCACCGCGTAGACGCGCGCCGCGCCGCGCTGGAGCAGCACGTCGGTGAAGCCGCCCGTGGACGCGCCCGCGTCGAGCGCGACCAGGCCGGTGACGTCGAGCGCGAAGTGCTCGAGGGCGTGCGCGAGCTTGAGGCCCCCGCGCGACACGTAGGGGAGGTCCTCGCCGCGGAACCGTAGCTCCGCGTCGGCCTCGACCATGGAGCCCGGTTTCTCGGCCGGCCGGTCGCTGACGAGGACCTTCCCCTCCATGATCAGCGCGCGGGCGCGCTCGCGGCTGGGCGCGAGCCCGCGGTCCACCAGCAGCTTGTCGAGCCGCACCCGGGCCACGCGGCCATCATAGCCGGGCTCCGGGCCCTGCTGCTATCATGGCGGCATGCGCCAGCGCCTGCCTGCCCGCCGCTTCGCCGCGCTCCTCGCCGCCGCGCTCCTCGCGGCCGTCGGCCTCGGCGCCGCGCCCGCGGCCGCGGTCACCTTTCAGTGCTCGGCCAGCACCAACTGCACCGAGGACACGGCGACCGGCTGCACCATCTTCGAGAGCCGCGCCGACCAGGTGCGCGACTACTACTACTACCGGCTGCCCGATTCCTACGATCCCGGAGAAGCCTACCCGTTGCTCTTCTGGTTCCACGCCATGGGCCAGGCCTCGACCTCGCCGTCACCGAACGACGACTGCATCATCTCCAACGCCAACATCATGAAGGAGGCGGCCAACGGCGCGGCCGGCGGCTTGGGCGGCAAGGACATGATCGTGCTCGGGCTCGCGCAGCGCGGCCCCGAGTCGTTCATGGGCGACTTCTGCCAGGACTCCTGCCCCACCCCGGCGGCCGACGACCAGGGCGCCAAGGCCGACATGCTCGAGCTGCTCAACCAGCTCGTGTCGCGCTTCCGCGTCAACTACGTGGTGGTGTCCGGCTCGAGCATGGGCGGCTACGCCAGCCTGCGCCTGGCCCAGCTCGCGCCCGACAAGGTGCACGTGGTCTTCGCCTCGGCGCCGGCCGTGCACCGCGGCGTGGTGAGCGGCGGCGACCCCGACCAGAACAGCGTCGGCTCCGCGGCCATCGACAGCGCGCTCCAGGGCGGCGGGTTTGACCAGAAGCTGCTCTACGTCATCCTCGGCCTCGCCGACGACAACCTCGACATCATCCGTTCGAGCCACAACCTCCGCACCTGGATGACCGGCAAGCCCTGGTTCCAGTACGCCGAGGAGCAGGGCGTGCCGCACCTCAACCACTTCACCGACGACTACCTCTGCCCGCCGTCGGCCGGCGGCTACCGCAGCGCGCAGTCCAAGTGGCCGCCGCTGTGCGACGACGCGACCGGCCGCAAGCCCTACCTCCAGAACGTGGCCTACGGCTGCCAGCAGCCCGGGCAGGCCAGCTGCGGCAACAGCGACCCCTTCACCACCGGCCGCCTCTGGGACAAGGTGCGCGAATGGGAGGCCGCCCACCCGGCCGTCGCGGGCGGCGAGCTGCAGCCGAGCGCCGGCTGGCAGGTCCCGGCCTCGAGCGGCTGGTACATCGAGCAGGCCTTCTACAACCAGGGCGGCAAAACGCCGGGCGCCACCATCGACGACGGCGGCGTCGTGGTCGTCCCGGACGGCAGCGTCGGCCCCGACCCCAACCAGGATGGCGGCACCAGCGGCGACGGCGGGGGCGAGAACGGCGGCGGGGGCGGGTGTGGCTGCCGCCTCATCGGGGCGCTGCCGGCCGCGCCCGGCAGCGCGGCGTTGCTTGTGCTCCTCGTGGTCGTCGGCCTCGCCCGCTCCCGGCGACCGGCACGATCCGACCCCTTTGGTCAGTTCGCAATTGTGCTATCCCCTGACGAGCATTGACGTTTCTGGTTCCAGTCCCAGAATTCCTGCCACCAGCCGCTCTGGCGCACGCAGGCGAGGGCGATGGTGTGGTTGAGGTTG
>JACRCY010000419.1 GCA_016218785.1 Deltaproteobacteria bacterium | reverse complement strand
GCCGCAACTCTATCTGGAGGGTGTCCGGCGAGGCAGGAAGCCCGCCCGCCGCCCGCGCCCTGAGGGTGCCGCGCGCCCAGGCGCCGGTACGGCAGCCGCGGTCCGCAGCAACCGCAGGGGTTCCGGGCGGGCGGCCATGCTAGACTGCCGTCCACCTCGCAGGAGCGTGAGGAGGGCGCGTGGCGACGCGGATCGCTGAGCTGCTGAAACCCTGGTATCCCGGTTTCCGGCCGGTGCTGATCGCGCTGATCGTGGCGGCGGCGGTCTCCTCGGGGCTGACCTACCTGCAGAACGGCATGCTCCACAACCTCACGCTCGCGCTCTCGGCGCCGGCGGGGGCCACCACGACGCGCGAGGTCCCGGCGTGGCTCTCCCGGACGGCGGCGTGGATCGGGATCGGCACGCCCTTCGTGGCGCTGCTGTTCTTCATCGTGCTGCGCCTCACCCTGGCGTCCGTCGACTACGTGCGCCAGCGCGGCGTCGGCCACCTCCAGATCAGCGCGCGCAACGCCCTCGAGGGGGAGATCCTCGACGCCCTGCTGCGCAAGGACGACGCCTTCCTGAGCCTGCACCCGCCGGCCGAGATCATCTCGCGGCTGTCGCGCGACGTCATGCGCGCTGTCGACTGGCGCCCGAACACGGTGCAGTTCTACTGGTCGGCCGCGCTCCTCCTGGGCAACCTCGGCTTCCTGGTCGCCAAGGACTGGCGCCTCGCGCTGGTCGGCATCGCGGCGTGCGCGGCCGCCATGCTCTGGGCGGCGCGCCTGGCCAGGCCCGTCGAGTACCTCGACCTCGACTACCTGGCCCGCGACGACAGGATCAAGGCGCGCTTCGAGGATTTCCTCCGCGCGACCGCCGAGATCCAGACCGGCCGGTTCCACTCCGAGATCCGGCGGAGCTACATCGACATGCTGCCGCCCCGGACGCGGACCTACTACCGCATCACCCACTACAAGGGCCTGCGGCTCGCGACCGACGCGATCGCGGCGCTCCTCGGGCTCGCGTCGTTGATGGCGGTCGTCCTGTACATGCGGAGCGCGGGAGCGCACGGTCGCGCGATCGGGCTCCTGCCCGTCGTGATCATGGCGCTGCCGGATCTCCTCGTGAACTCGGCCAGGTTGGCCTCGCTGCGGCTCGACTTCGCCCTCGCCCGCAACAGCGCCCGCCGCCTGGTCGAGTACGCCGAGGAGGGGGGGCCCCCCGCCGCGAAGCCGGCGGAGGCCCCGCCCGAGGCCTCGGCCGCGGCGCCGGCCGCGGCGCCGGCCGCGCCGCCCGCACCGCTCAGCCTGAACGAGGCGACCTTCCGGTACCAGGGGCCCGACGGTACCCCTCAGGGGGGCATCGTCGACGTGACGACGAACTTCGCGCCGGGGCGGTGGACCGCGATCGTCGGCGGCGCGGGCTCCGGCAAGTCCACCCTCATGCAGCTGGTCCTCGGCCGGGTGGCGCCACAGGCGGGCACGGTGACCTACGCCGGCAAGTCGCTCACGGAGTACACCGAGGCCGAGGCGGGGGCGATCTTCTCCTTCATGCCGCAGAAGCCGGCGCTCCTCGACGCCAGCATCGCCGAGAACCTCCTCTTCGGCCAGCCGCCGGCGGACGGCCGGGCGTCACGGCCCGAGGATCTCGCCGAGGCGGACCTCGAGCTGCTCGAGGAGGCGGGCCTGGGCGGCGTGTGCCGCTTGAAGGCCCTCGACCTCACCCCCGGGAAGGAGCCGTCGGTCGCCGTCGGCGACGTCCCCGCCCTCCGGCGCCGCATCCGGTCCCGCGTGCAAGAGCGGTGCGGCGTCGAGATCCAGGGCTTCGAGGCGGGCCACTGCGACCCGCACCACTGGGTGCTCGAGACTCTCCTCGGCGGGCGCTGCGACCAAGGCCCGGCCGTGACCACCCTGGTCGGCCCCGAGGCCACGGCGCCGCTCGCCAGGCTCATGCGGACCGACCTGGGGCAGGCGCTCGTGGACCTCGGCGCGAGCTTGGTGGCGCAGAGCAGCGCCCTGCTCGACCTCCCCGGGCACGAGGCCTTCAGCAAGCTCGCGCCCATCCCGGTCGACGAGCGGATCTGGAAGCTGCGGGTTCGCGTCCACGACCTCGACGAGTCGCACGGCACGCGGGAGCCGCGCACCCTGCTGCTCGTGGCGCTCACCGGCGCGCTCGTCGAGATGGACGAGGACGAAAGGCGGCTCGCCGGCCTGCGGGCGCACGACGCGGCGGCGCTGAACGACCTGCGCGACTGCCTCGGCCCGACCTGGGTGCGCCACGAGATGGCGGCGCTGCACCCCTTCCTGAGCTGGCGCGACAACCTCGTCTTCGGGGTGGTCGCGGCCCGCAACAACCGGGCGCTGCGGCGGACCGACGAGACGCTCCTCGAGGCGCTGGACGCGGAGGGGCTGGGCCTCGCCTTCACCCGCCTGGGGCTCTCCTATCAGGTGGGCCGTCTCGGGCAGAAGCTCTCGGGCGGCCAGGGGCAGCTCGTCGCGCTCTGCCGGACGCTGCTGCGGCACACGTCGGTGGTGGTCCTCGACGAGCCCACCTCGGCGCTCGACCCGGCCAGCCGGGCGCGGGTGGCCAAGCTGCTGCGTCGCGCGGTCGACCGAGGCCTGCTGCTGACGATCACACACGACCCGGAGTTCTGCCGCGCCGCGGACGAGGCGCGGCTCATCCAGGCGGGGCGCCTGATCGCGAGCGGGGCGGTGAAGGAGCTCGAAGCCTCGAACGAGACCTTCCGCCGGCTGCTGAACGCAGGCTGACAGGCGACGGGCTAGCGGGCGTTCGCGGCCGTCAGCCGCCCGACGGCGACCGGGAAGAGCGTGAACATCGCCTCGGGGACCTGGAACAGGAACGCGCGGAAGCGCTCGTAGTCGAGCGTCAGCACCCGGGTGTCGGTCACGGCGCGCACCGTCGCGATGCGCACGAAGCCGGCGAAGAGGCCGTACTCGCCCAGCAGCGAGCCGGGGCCGAGGATCTCCACTGGCCCGTCGGAGTCGGGGACGTAGACCGCCAGCTGCCCCGCGGCCACCACGAGGATGCAGTCGGCCGGCTCGCCGCGCTCGAACACCACCTCCCCCTTGGCGAACTCCTCGACCCGCATCATCTCGGCGATCACCCGCTGCTGCTCGGGGCCGACTCCGGCGAAGGCCTCGGTCGTGGCGAGGATCTGGCGGCGGGCGGCGCTGTCGAGGGTCGACATGCGGCTCCATTATAGCGGCTTCGCGGGGTGATGGCGCCGGGGCGCTCCTCACCGATCCCCGGGCTCGTCGCGCCAGCGCGAGGTCAGGGCCACCGCGATGTCCGCGAGCACGGCGCGATGGGCGGAGGCCCCCTCCTGCGTGACCCGGCGCAGGAGGACCGCGCTCACGATCCCGACGAGGGCCGCCGTGACGAGGGCGAGATCGAGCGCGTGGGCGCGGAGCACCGGGACGCGCGCGAGGAGGTCGGTGAGGGCGCCGGCCAGGACCGGCGCGACGAATGAGGCGGGGTTCATCACCAGGCTGCGCACGGCCAGGTACGAGGTGGCCCCGCCGCGCGGCGCGAGCTGCATCGCGAGGGTGGCGTTGCCGATGTCGGTGCCGGCCGCGGCCACGCGGTTGACGATGAAGATCGCGGCCACCACCACGAGCGTGACCGGGGTGGCGCCGCCCAGGAAGCCGGCGAGCGGCCACAGGAGCAGCGACACCCAGTAGAAGGGCTGCGCCACGGCGACGACACTGCGCGACGAGTGACGGTCGGCCAGGCGGCCCCACAGCCCGAGCGTGAGGAGGTGGGCGACCTTGCCGGCCGCCTCGAGGACCACGACCCACGAGAGCGGGTAGCCCAGGCGGCGCAGCAGGTAGATGGTGAAGAGTGGCGCGGCCATGCCGCTGGTGAGGTTCCAGGACGCGATGTAGGCCAGGAAGCGGCGGTAGTTGACGTCGCGGAGCGGCGCCAGCAGGCGACCGTGGAGCGGCTCCCCCGTGGGCGGCGGCAGCTCGGGCTCGGGGACCTTGAGCGCCATCAGGACGGCGGCCTCGCCGAAGACGAAGGCGACGACGAAGAGGAAGGCGTACCCGTGCATCGCATGACCGGTGGCCTTGGCGAACAGGTCGACCATGAGCCCGCCCGCGAGGCCGGCGACCATCCCCGCGAGGTAGGAGGCGCGCATGCGCCGGGCGTAGAAGTCGCCCATCGACCCGTCGGGGAGGAGGTCGCGCATCCAGGAGTTCTGGGCGCAGATGTAGTGGGAGTTGATCGCCGCGCGCAGGCCCAGCGCGACGAGGAGCACGGCCAGCCGCCCGGGTCCCACGGGCAGGAGCGCGGCGCCCGCGACCGCGAGCCACATCGTGCGCCCGACCACGGCGCTGACCAGGGCCATGGCCTTGCGCGCGCGGAGCGTCTCGACGACCGCGGTGGCCGAGAGCTGCAGCACCTGGCACAGCGGCGCGATCCCGGCGATGAGGCCGACGACCGTGTTGCTGGCGCCGAGCGCGACCGCGAACGCGCAGAGGAGGGTGCCCGAGGTCAGGACGTTCATCAGCTCGGCGAAGGTCGCGTCGCGCACGATCCACGGCACGGCCCGCTCGACATCGGTGGCCGTGACCTCGCGCCGCGGCGCCAGCCGCCCCCCGAGGAAGGCCCTCACGCGCGGCACCTGGAGGGCTGCTCTCGACAGCGGGCCGCGAGGGCCTGGCCGGTAGGATGGACGGTCACCTCGGGTCGTCCTGTTCGGGAGGCTTCATGCCGCTCGACGCACCGATGATAGCAGGTCGGGGCGGAGCGCCGCGAGCCGCGGCCGGGCCGGGGCTCGGCTGGAGAGGGCGCCGGGGGAGGGGGTCGAGGCGCCTACTTACCCGCCTCCTTGGCGAGCGCCTCGAAGGTGGCCCAGAGCTTGCCGACGGAGCCGTCGGACAGGTAGAGCGTGCCCTTCTTCTGGGCCGGCGTGGCGAAGAGGGTGAGGTCCACGTCGGCGGTGGGCTGGCCGCGGACGTTGCGGCAGAAGGTCCTCCAGCCGGTGATGATCTGCCCCTGCTCCCCCTCGCCGATGGCGATCGACTTGGCGGGCTTCCCGAGCTTCGTCTCGAGGCGGGTGCGGTAGGCGTCGCCGCCCATGGCGGCCTCGGTGATCTCCCACGCGATCCAGACGACGCGGTCGTTGTCGGCGGCGTAGGTGATCTTGGCGTGCTCGCCGCCGGGAGGCAGCACCTCGGCCACCAGCAGCAGGGCCGCGTCGGCCTTGCGCAGGAGCCGCGGCGCCGTGTCCTTGGGCAGCTTCTTCAGGTCGTCGAGGGTCTTCATGAACGGAGCGCACCCCATCTCGGCGGGCAGCTCGCGGATCTTGATCTTGCCCTCGCCGATGAGGCGCTGCTCGAGGGCCGAGACGGCGATGGGGTTCTCCGCGCGGAAGTACTCGCCGGCCGCGCCGCTGCCGCCCGTGAGCACGAACTCCGTCGGGCTGCGCTTCATGAGCGACAGCGCCTGCGCCGGCGCGAGCGGGTTGTTGGTCTTCATGGCGAGCTGGGTCTTCTTCAGCTGCCACTTGCCCGAGAGCAGCTCCTCGGGCTGCCCCTCGCACCCGCGTTCGAGGTACGTGACGTAGGTGCCGTCCCCCTTGAACTCGATGCACCCGGTGAGCTTGCCGTCCTCGGCGAGCTGCGCCCATCGACCGTTCAACCACTGGCTCGACGAGCACCCGGACAGGAACGCAACCGCGAAAAGGCCTGCACCCAAGCCCCGCATGATGGCCTCCCGGTGACGGCGCCATCGTAGGTACAAGGCGCGCCCGGGGTCAAGGAGAAGTTGCGGTGCATTGGGTGGACGGCGCATTGCCAAGTTGAGCGCGCAGCGATCGAGCGCACATCCGCATGGCGCCGCGAAAGAGAACGGCAGCATCCGCCCCGCGCGCAGCTTGGGCAGCATGCCGTGCCGACAGCGCTCCGTGATCCGAGCACGCTGGTACTCCGCGATGACGCCCTGCAGCTGGACGAACAACCGGTGCTCCCGCCGGTCCCCGACGGGATGCTCGACGAAGTGGACCTTGCGGCGCGGCGGATGACTTCGTCGAGCACCGCCTGCTCGTGGACGCGGTTGCGCACGAGTCGGTCCGGGCAGCGGACCAACACCAAGCCCGCCAGCGCGCCGGCGACCGCCTCGCGCAACGGATCCGGTCTGGGGACACCCAAGCGCGACCCGCTGGCCCCGTTGTCGAGATAACGGCGCTCTCCCGGCACCGCGTCGGCGCGCCGCGCGACCAGCCGCCCGCCGCCGCCGCCCTCGGCGCGCGCAAGCTCGCGACCGGCGCCGTCGAGCAGGGTGAGCTCCGCGCCCACCTCCCGGGGGACCTCGACTCGCACGCTGACCTCGCCCCGCGGCCCCACGGAGATGCGCAGCCAGTCGACGTCCCCCTCGGTCAGGTAGCCCCTAAGGGGCGTATCGCGTGGCAGCGCCGAGGCGGTCTGCTTGGTGTCGTTGGGCTCGAACTCGAACGCGCCGGGCGGGGTGTACGTGCGCACCCCCAGGCTGTAGCGGGTCGCCGGATCGAAGCCCTCCTCGGCCCGCACGCAGGCGACGTACGAGGCCTCCCAGGAGCGCGCCCCGAGCGCCGGGACGGTGAGCGCCTGGCCGGCGACTTGCCCGCGCGCCTCGACGAGCTTCGTGCGCGGGATCTTGGCCTGCGCGTTGCCGGCATCGAGCACCCACAGGTGGGGCCGCACGCCCGCCGGCGGCATCAGGTCGAAGCGCAGCATTGCGCCCTCTGGCGGCACGGTCAGCGGCACCACGTAGCAGTCGACATCGTCGGGCCGCGACCACCGACCCCAGGCGCGGTAGCGCGCGATCTCCTTGTCGTGCGCCGGCAGCGCGGCCATCGCCTGGGCCTGCTCCGGATCGTCGTCGGGCTCCCAGTCGAGTCCCCGCGCCCACGGCTCGATTGCCGCATGCAGCCGGTACGGTCCCACGACGCCCGAGGATCCCCCCTCGACCACGAGGAACCAGCGGCCCTTGAGGATGCCCAGGCCGTCGATGCGGGACGGCGCGCTCACGGCCGCCAGCTCGCGGCCATCTGCCTGCCACACGTGCACGCGCACCCCCGGCGGGCCCTCGGCCCACGCCCCGAGCAGGAGCGCGCCGTCATCCGTGACGTCGACCCGGTAGGTGTCGCGGTCCGCAGCCCCGAGCTCGCCGGCGATGACTGCCGGCAGCCGGGGCAGCGGCTGCGCGCCGACGAGGGTGTCGTTGGGCTCGACCTCGGCCACGGCCATCGGCCCCGCGTCGGCGGCCGGCCGGATCGCCGCCGCCCCGGTGCCTTTGGAGCGGCCACTGAGCCAAGCCACGAGAATCGTCGCGCCCACGGCGAGCGCGGCTGCGATGGCCATGCTCCACGCACGGAGGCGCCATGGCGCGCGCGGCGGGCCCACCGCCGCCCCCTCTGGCCCCCGGCTCACGGCACTCCGGGAACCGGCCGCGGCGGCCGGTCGCCGTCGACGCCGCCGGGGTTGTGCATCGGCGGTCGGTGGATCTGCGGATCCGGTGGCTCGCGCGGCGGGGGCCACGGGGGACTCGGCGGCGGCGGCGGCGGCGGATTCACCTGCCACGCCGGGATGTGACCCTTCGGCACCGGTGGGGAGTTCTCCTTCGTCGCTTCCCAGGGCTTCAGCTCCCTGGGCGGTGCGCCGCTTTTCCTCGCCTCCGTTGACGGAGCGGTAGTCGGTGCCGGCGCCGGGGACGAGATGCCCACCGGCCGCGCGGGAAGCCCCACGGCAGCCACGGGGCGGCGCCGGTGGGCCTCCTCGACCAAGAAGCCGGCAAACCCGCCCAAGGAGAGGATCGCACCGAGCAGCAGCAGTCCGCGCACCAGGCTCCGGGGCCGATCATCCTGCCGGCCAGCGCCGGAACCCCGTTCCACCGTCATCGCCATCGCCTCCGGCAGTCACTTCCGTCCGTTTCGCTGGTGCAGGGCGGCGTCACGTAGTGCGCGCCCCAGTCCCGCCACCGGGGCGCCGCATCCGAGCCAATGCCTGCTCGCCACGGCCCCAGGTAGGAGCCGGATGCGTAGTGCCGCACGTCCGGATCCCTGGAGGGGGTCATGGGAAACCATGGTTCCTAACTCCGACGGCTGCCGGTGAGCGCACGCCTCTTCCGCCGGAGAACCCACCCGACCGCGATTGGTGTCAGGAGCACGACCGCTGCCGTGGAGCGCGGGCCGGCGGCGCACCCGCCGCACGCGGCGCCGATCTGCGGCGGGCCCGCAGGCCCGTCGCCCCGTCCGTCGCCCCCCGCGTCGAGCCTCGGGTCGGGAACGCCCCCATCGGGCCTCGAGTCGGGCACGCCCGCGTCGCGAGCAGGTTCGATGGTGAATACCGCGCTGGCTTCGTCGGAGTCGATCATCTCGGTGGCGAACGCCCGCGCCCGCACCGTCGAGCTGGCCGTCAGCTCGAGCGGGGCCGTGTAGACCGTGCCGAGCGCGACCGGGTCGCTGCCGTCGAGCGTGTAGCGTATCTCCGCCGAGGGGGTCGTGGTCGCCAGGACCACCGTGACCGCGGAATCGAAAGCACCGCCACCCGGCGTGATCGTCGGGGTGGACACGGTCGACAGCGCTCGCCTGATGATCTTGGCGCCGCCGTACGCGACCGAGCGGTTGTCGAAGCCGGTGCCCTGCTTGTCGACGCTGAACACGAGCGTAAGCGAGCCGAGCACGTCGAGCGGCTGGTTCTGCGTCCGGACGAGCGGATGCCATTCCCCCGGGAGCTGGCCGTTCGCGTCGTACTGGTTGACGTGTCCCGACGCGCTCGTGTGGCCCTGGCCGTCGCTGGTCACCTGCCACGGCACGAAGCTGGAGCGGTTGCCGGACTCGCGCCAGAAGACCCATACCTCGTACTTGCCGGGCAGCAGCCCGGTGAAGCTCGCGCTCGCCTTCCCCATGTACCGGTACTCGTCGGCGTCAGGGGAGCGGCTGGTGTCCAGGCGGTTCGCCGACTCCGCGTGGATCGTCGTCGACTTGTAGGAGTCGCGCTCCTGGCACCAGTTCCAGCGCCGCGTGTAGGCGGTGTGCGGCTCGTCCTTCGAGACCTCGTACTCCTCGTCGAGGGCCACGGCAACGGAGCTCGACAGGAGCGACGTGAGCACTCCCGCGACGAGGGCGAGGCGGTCGACGCGGCAGACGGTGTGCGCCCGGCGGGGCATGCGTCTCTCTCCTGGTGCATCCCTGCGTCGCGCCCCTCGGGCGTGGCGCTGGCCCTGACCCTGATGTTCCTCACCCGGCGTGTCTGGCGTCAACACAAACGCGGCCACACCTGGCCACGGGGAAGGCTCGGAGTGGGAGTCGCACCTACCCCGGACGCGGCTGGGTCCAGCCGCCCGGCGACGCCGGCAGCATCACCGCGCGGCGGCCTGACGCTGCACTCGTGTGGCCACTTGTGGCCCGGTTTCGGTTGCTGACCGGCGCCACATCGATCTAAGAGAGGCACTCGATAGGCGAGTGGCCTGGCCGACCGCACCGGGCACGATCCAGCCGCCGCTCTCGCCAGGAGGGAGAAGCAGATGCCCCAGCGACTCGTGCCGCACCCGTTCGAGGAGCTCTTCGGCCAACCCGCGCTCGAGCTGGCCCTGCACCGCCTCGACTCGCTGCCGGTGCAGGCCACCAACCGGATCGTCCTCTGGCTCCGGCGGTCGGCGGAAGGGCTGACCGAGGGGGAGCTGCGCGAGCCGACCATCCGCGTGGGCCTCTTCGAGTCCTACGTGGTGTCGCTCCTGAACCTGGCCGGCGAGGTGACCGACATGCGGCGCTACGCCCCGGACTGGAACGCCGTGGAGCTCGAGGAGTCGGCGGGACTGCTGCTGGCCGCCGCGCTGGTCCGGCGGGCCAGCGCCCAGACCGCCGCTCCCGTGGCCTCCACCGACGCGGGCGAGCAGGCGGCTGCACGCCGGGGGTGGAGGACGGTCGAGGACGCGGTCACGGACCTCAAGGAGTATGAGGACGCGCTCGTCGAGCTGGGCGAGGCCGCCCTCAGCGACCGGCCGGCGGCCCTGGACGCATGGCGCAAGGACCAGGACGACGGGACCTTCGAGGATGCGGCCGGTGACGTGCGGCGCCGCTTGGACTTCGTGGCGGACAAGCCGACCTTCTTCGCCGGGACCGTGATCGACGCGGACTACCTCCAGCGGGGCGAGACCCTCCACAGCGACGCGTGGGCGTTCTTCCGCGGCCGGGAAGGCCGCGGCGTGCCCAAGACGCAGCTCACGCTCGCCCGCGACCAGGCGTTCACGCTGCTGCTCGCCCGCATCGAGCGGCTGCGCCTGATCCTCGCCGCGGCCTACCGCGAGAACCCCGAGGCCCGGGCCAAGGTCGAGGGCCGGTTCTGGCGCCGCCTCGAGCGGCTGTCCAAGCCGCGCCGCAAGCGGACCACCGAACCCGAGGCGCCGGCCGGGCCCGCCGTCCCCGGTCTCCCCGAGTAGCCCCTCTGGGCTGCGTGCCGGCGTCGAGCGGACCGCTGCCGCAACAGACGGAGGCCGGACATCATCCGCCAGACGTCCTGCCTGCCGTGTGCAGGCATACGAAACCGCGTTTGCGGCAGCACGTCCGCGAGCTGCGGCACGCGCAACCGGAAGTGCGGCGGGCCGTCCCGCCAGCGCGGCAGTAGCTCCCCGACCTGGGGCACGAGCAGCCGCGCCCGCGGCACGATGCGCCGGTTCGGGGCTTGGCGCCTGTCGGCGCGTGGAACCCCGCCGGCGGTGCCGCCCCACGCGAGCCCGCTGGGTGCGCCGGGCTCACGGACAGTGAGCGGCGATTCCATCGTAGACGGGGTCGTACCCGGGAAGGATCCCGCCGTCGGCGTGGATGCTGCCGATGCGGTACTCCGTGAAGAAGACCTTGACTGCGCCCGCGGCGAGCGCGCCGTCGACCGAGGCTACGACCTGGCCCGCCGAGGCGTACTGCGCCTCGGTGACCCAGGCGGGCTTGGGCTGGAGGCCGAGCGACTCGATCAGCCCACGGTAGCCCGTGATGTTGAGCGACGCGATGTCCGCGTTCGTCGACGAATGGAAGAAGTGAATGTTGCCGAGGTCGAAGAAGCTCCAGCCGTGCAGGAACACCTCCGACCAGAAGGCCTGCGCGGTGGGCGACAGCCCCATCATCGCGCCGTGGAGGATCTGACACTCCGGGCAGGCGGCCTTGACGGCTCCGTAGGTCGCCTCGAGCACGAGGACGTAGTCCGGGTCGGCGCCCCGAAAGAACGTCACGCTGTCGTTCTCCGGCTCGTTGAGCACTTCCCAGAACTTGATTGGGATGCGGAGCCCGGGCATGTCGTCGACGCCGTCGCCGTCGTAGCGCTCGACCAGGCGGCGAACTGCCTCCTGCCACGCCGCGACGCTGCATGGGGGACACCTCCAGCTCGGCAGGCCTTGCCCCGGCTGCGTCGAGTAGAAGATGTCACCGCCGTCGACCTCGCACGCGGCGCTGGTGCGGCACGCGCGCTGATCCCACTCGGCGTAGGGCCAGAGCGTGGCGAGCATTCCCAGGCCCGCATCCTGCGCTTCCGTGACCGTCGTGTCAGCCGCGGAGAAGTCGAACGTGCCCGGCGAGGGCTCGACCCAGCCCCACACGAACGGCCCCGGATGCGGCCGCGCCCACCGGCCGCCGCTTTCCGCGATCAGCGCAAAGTCGGATCTTCTGCGACTGTTGGTGAATAGCCCCGTGGATTCGGCGAGCGGGGGAGCTACGGGTGACCGATGCGCCGCGGTGGGCGTGCCATCACCAGCATGACCGAGCCTGTTCT
>JACRCY010000418.1 GCA_016218785.1 Deltaproteobacteria bacterium | reverse complement strand
TCACTCGCCTCATGCCCGACGGTCGCCGTTCCGAAGTGGCTTGGCCACTTTCTGGCGACCGCCGGGACGCCGGTCAGGACGGGCTCGATGGGGAGATGTAATTGTCGTTCATGGGGAGGTGTAATTGTCGCCGCGCACTTGACCAACGCCGCGTCTAGGCCAGTGCATGAAAGCCCTCGCTGTGCGGATTCATGGCGAGGCACTGACACGACCTGCGGCAGAACCTGCTCAACTTCCTGTGCGATCAAGCCCATCTGTTCGGCACCGCTGGCACTGGCGTCGTGCTGCCAGCGAAACGTGACAGGGCGCAGCCTTGCGACCTTGTCGAGCATGCTCTCCTGAACCGGGCGGATTCCGACCTTGAGGCGAGCATCGGAGCACATCGTTCCGCTGATACACCCTCCCTGGAACGTATACTGGGTTATGGCGGTGCCGGATCGACTGACACGGAAGCCCGTGCTCTCCGTGACCTCGGCGTCGTCCATCGTACCCAGGTACCATGTGGCAGAGTCCACATAGCTTCTCCACACTTTCTGGTTCACGGATGCGTTGTCGGCCCGCCACCGGAACTCCTGGCGGCCTCGCACGACGCCCGCAACGTCCAGTGTCGCCGCTGGTGCGGCGGTCCCGATTCCGACACGACCGGTGCCTGCGTCCACGCGAACACGCTCTGAGCCTCCCGCTGCGAGCCGGACGCTCGTACCCGCGTCACCCCAGAGGTCGATGGTCTGCTGGGAGCCGCTCGCGTCGCCGACAAGGCCAGTCCGAGACCACACGCCGCCGTTCGTTCCCCCGAACTCAATGTACGTGTCGGTCGCGGACCCCGAAGCAGTCGTGTCGCGCAGCCGGACGACCGGCTGCCGGGCCGCAACCTCGACGTTCACCGGAGGCGCCGCGATGCCGATCCCCACTCTCCCGTTGCCGGTGACCACCATGCGCGGTTGAATGTCAGGCGTGGCCGCGGCGACTAGGAGGTAGGAGTCGACCAGCACGGTCGCGGCGTGCGGCGCAGCCGTAGTCCCCAGCGCCCCGCGGCCAAGCCCAGTGAACGTGGTGAGTGATTTGCCCGTGTACGTGATCGCCTCGTTCTCGATCAGGAGCACTCCGGACTCGGGATAGCCGTCGGTGTTCACGACCGTGGCCACCGAGATGCTGTCGTCCATCGGGTCCGCGAGGGTAGTGAGCGGGGTCGGTGCCTGGCCGACAATGAGACCGCCGCGGAGGCTGCCCCCCCGGAGCCCATCGACCGTGTCGTTGCACAGCAGGCTACCGTCCGCGTCGAGGGCGACGGCGTAGCCGCTCGCGCATCCCTCGCCCGCAGCCACGGTGCCAGTCGGCCCCGTCGGCCCTTCGGGCCCAGTCGGGCCAGGCTCGCCCGTTGGCCCTACTGCCCCCGTCGCCCCGGTCGGACCCGGCCCCAGCGGCGTGGTTTCGACGGTGCACGATACGACGCACGACGACACTGCGAGCAGCACGAGCGCGGCCCGTCTCATGTCCACCTCCTCACGGCTACGGCTCGGGGATTGCCTCAGTAACGAACCAGCAGCGTGCCGCCGCCGAGGGTGGGCAGGACGACCACCTCGAGCTTCGACGCGCGCCGGTGCTCGACGTAGAAGAGGATCGCGGCGGTGACGGCGGCGGCGCCGGCGGCGCCGTACATGATGTTGGTGATGAGCGCGCGGTTCTTCACGCCGTCGATGTCGCCGGAGGCGCAGCCGGTGGCGGTGCCGGCGCAGCGCCCCGAGAGGTCCTTGTAGGTCGACCAGGTGGAGACGCCGAGGCCGGTCGCGACCCCGGCGATGACCACGGCCACGCCGCCGGTGATGAGCGACCCCGTGTGCCGCTTGGCGAACGAGGGTCGGGCCCGCTCGGGCCGGCTCGTCTCGATCGCGCGCAGCTCGGGGAAGAGGCGCTGCGTCTCCCCGGCCTTGGCCGTGAAGTCCGAGGTGAACGAGCGATGGCCGGCCTTGCTCACGACCACGCGGTGCCGTCCCGGCGCCACGCGCAGCGGCCGCGGCAAAGGCGTCGTGCCGCGGACCTTGCCGTCCACGGCGACCTCGGCGCTGGCGGCGCTGGTCGCGACCACCAGGGTGCCGACTCGCTGCTCGAGCCCCGGCACCCGCGTGGCCGCATAGGCGCGGGCGTCGGAGTCAGCCTCCTTGGCCTCGGCGAGGAACGCCTCGAAGGCCTCCAGGGTGTCGGCCGGCCGGTCGAGCTTCTCCAGGGCCAGGGCCATGTTGAACTTGAGGACGGGCGTGGGGTACGCGCGGTACGCGTCCTCGAAGTACTGCAGCGCCGCCGCGTACTCCCTGGCGTCGAACGCCTCGGTGCCGCGGTCGCGCAGCCGCTTGGCGTCCTGCTTCTTCCCCTCGACTCCCTGCGCGAGCGCCACCCCCGGCGGGAGCACGGTTGTGAGAACGGCCGCAGCGACGACAGCGCATACCCCGGTGCGCATCGTGACCCTCCTTGGAGGCGGCGCCACGGCGCCGTGCGCTGATGATACACCGGTCAGCAACCGGCGCCGATGGAATCCGGCTCCTCGGCGGGAAGCGCGAAAAGGGGGCCCAGCGGACGCGGCGTGCCCGTCAGTGCCCCGCGCCCGCGCCCTCAAGACGGCCGAGGCGCTCCCGGAGGTCGGCGATCGCCTGCTCGTGGCGGTCCACCACCGTGCCGACGTAGCGCGTCAGCATGAGCTGCTGCGCCGCCAGCTCGCGCAGCGCCTCCTCGACCTTGTCCAGGCGGGTGTTCGTCCCGTCGATGCGGGCGGACAGCTCGCGCCGGGTCTCGGCCAGCTCAGCCCGCAGCGCGTCGCGAGTCTCGGCCAGCTCAGCCCGTACCGCGTCGCGGGTCTCGTCCAGGCGCTGATTCGTGCGATCGATACGATCGCCGAGGTTCTTCCCCAGGTCCTTCAGCTCCTGCCAGATCCCGCGCAGGATCTCGGTCTGCTCGTCGCTCATCAGCTCAAGTATACTGCCCGCCGCCCGCGGGACCAAGCCGCCTCGCGGGGAGGTTGGCGAGGGGGTCGAGGCGCCGTCCGACCGACAGCGCCTACTTGATGTCGAGCGGCTTGGCCTCGAGCTTGAACGCCTTGGCGGGGGCCTTGGCAGGCGGCCTGGCGACGACGGGCGCCTTCTGTGGCGGCGGGGTCGGAGGCGCCTTGGCATCCACGCGCGGCGGTCTGGCCGCTACGGTGCCGCGGCCGGGGAGCTTCTCGAGCTTCACATCCACGCGCGTGCTCGACCCGTCCAGCGTCAGGTCGAACGGCCTGTATCCCTGCGCGACGAGACGCAACGCCATCGGCTCGCCGACCGTGACCGGCACGTTCAACGGCGTTTGGCCACGCTCCTCGAGGCCGCGGAAGACGTCGGCGACAGGCGTGCTGTTCACCAGCACGGTGACGGTACGGCGCGGCGGGGCCGTCCGAGCGGGCGCCGGCGCGGCGTCTACCGGCGCCGCGACCACGGGTGCGGGGGGCGGCGGCGGCTTGCTGCCCGGCCGCACCGCGACGAGCGCGACGGCCACGGCCGCCACCAGCCCGGCGGCGGCCGCCACCAGCACGAGCGGCAGCTTCGAGCGCGGGGGCGCGTCCTGGAGCGACGGGTCGGCCGGGAAGGCCGCGGTCGGCCCTTCCCATTCCGCCGCGAGGAGGCTCCCGCTCGGCACGCTCATGTCCGGCACGCTGCCTCGCGGCACGCTCGCCCGCGGCACGCTGCCGCGGGGAGCGCTCGCCGGCGGTGCGCTGGCCACCTGCCCGGAGCCACCGGCTGGCACGAGCTCCGGAACCGCGCCCGCCGCCACGCCCGCGAGCGCGGCGCGCAGCCCCGCGCGGAGCTCGTCCACGGCCCGGAGACGCCACGCCGGATCGCGCGAGAGCGCGCGGCCGACGAGGTCCACGAAGGCGGCCGGCGCGTCCGGCCGCAGGATCGTCAGCGGCTCGGGCTGCCCGAAGCAGATGCGGTAGAGCACGGCCGGGATGCTCGGCGCGCTGAAGGCCTGCTTGCCCGTGGCCATCTCCGCCAGGATGGCGCCCATGGCCCACACGTCGGTCTCGGGCCCGAGGGTGGCGGCCTGGCCGTCGGCCTGCTCGGGCGACATGTACGACGGCGTGCCGAGCAGCCGCTCGCTGGTCGTGGTCACGCCGCCGCCGCGCACCTTCGACAGGCCGAAGTCGAGGATCTTGGCGCGCTCCTCGCCGGTGTCGTCGCGGGCGAGGAAGATGTTCTGCGGCTTGAGGTCGCGGTGCACGATGCCGCCGCGGTGCGCCACCGCGAGCGCCGACAGCACCTGGTCGGCGACGCTGGCGAGCATCGGCCACTGGAGCCCGCCCCGCTTGAGCCGGGTGCCGAGGTCCTCGCCGGTGAGCAGCTCCATGATGATGCAGGGGGAGCCGTCCTCGAGGTTCTCCCAGTCGCTGACGCCGACGATGCCCGGGTGGCGGAACCGGGCCACCACCTGGGCCTCGCGCCGGAAGCGCGTCAGCGACTCGGCGTCGTCGAGGAGGTCGGGGTTCAGCTTCTTGAGCGCGAAGCTCGAGCCCAGCTCGCGGTGACGGACCTCGTAGACCGCCCCCATGCCGCCCTTGCCGATCAGGCGGATGACCTCGTACTTGTCGCCGACGACCTGCCCGACCAGCGGGTCCATGCGCGTCGACGCGCTCACGCGACCAGCCCCACCCCCCGATGATGCCACAGAACCTCGCCGGCCGCGACGGCGTGGCACCGGCTCAGATGATGATCGGGCAGCCGGCCAGCGCTCCGGCACATTTTCGGCACTGTCCCACCTGACCCGCAGCAGTTCGGCTGCCCGCGCCAGGATCGTTGTTGGAGCGGTCGCGTGTAAGTGATCTCAGCCACTAGCGAATTTCCGTCGCGATCCCAATAACTTGCATTTCGTGATCGGGCGGTTCTA
>JACRCY010000417.1 GCA_016218785.1 Deltaproteobacteria bacterium | reverse complement strand
GTGGACGAGGCGCTGGCCGCGGCGATCGGGCGCGGCGAGTCGCCGACGCTGTTCGCCGACGAGTTCCGCACGCCGCTGCACGTGCGGCAGGCCGGCGCGCTCCTGTGGGAGCTGCTCGCGGGCGAGACCACGGGGACGCTCCACGTCGCCGGCCGCGACCGCGTGTCGCGCTGGGACCTCGGCTGCGCCCTCGCGGACCGCCTCGGGCTGCCGCGCGCGCGCCTGCGGCGCGGCTCGATCCGCGACTTCCGCGGCCTCCCCCCGCGCTGCCCGGACGTGAGCCTCGACGTGGGCCGGCTGACCCGGCTCCTCGGTCGCCCGGCGCCCACGCTGGCCGAGGGGCTCGAGCTGCCGCTGGCCCGCCCCGCGGTGTGACGCTCGGGCGCCCGCCCCGCGGCTTGACGCTCGGGCACGCCTCGCGGTACGCGTGGGGCATGCGCTGCCCGCCCGCCATCTTCCTCTGCGCCGCCTGCCTCCTCTGCGCCGCCGGCTGCGGCGGCGCCGTTGCCGCGAACGGCGATGGCGGAGACCTCGCGGACGGTGCACCCACCGACGCGGCCTCCGGCGACGCCACCGGCGACGATGCCGGCGGCGACGGCGCCCTCGCCCACGGGCCCGGCGGCGAGTAGAATCCCAGGGTAATGGCCCTCGGCCCACGCGCGGCGCTCCTCGGCCTCGCCCTGCTCGGCGGGTGCGCGACCCTCCCCGGCTGCGGCGCCGCCGGCGGCGAGCACGGGCCCGTGGGGCGCATCTTCTCCGGGCAGCGGGTGATGGGCCGCTCCATCAGCGAGAAGGCCTACTACCACTACCTCCGCGCCGACCTCTTCTCCCTCAACGGCGACGCCGACGCCGCAGTGAAGGAGCTGCGCTTCGCCCTCGCCTTCGATCCCGAGGGGGTCGAGCTGCACCGCCGGCTCGCCGAGGAGCTGATCCGGCTCCTGCGCTACGACGAGGCCGCCGAGGCGGTCGAGCGGGCGCTGCGCCTCGACTCCCGGGACGCCGAGTCGTGGCTCCTCAAGGGGCGCCTGCGGGCGCGGGCCGGCGACGCGGAGGGCGCGCTGCAGGCCTTCCGCGCGGCCGGGCGCGCCGAGCCCGACACCCAGGACGCCTACCTCGCCCTCGCCGATCACCAGCTGGGCGTGGGCGACCCGACCGGCGCCGTGGCCACGCTGCAGCGCCTGGTGAGCCGCCTGCAGACCTCGGCCGAGGCGCACGCCCGCCTCGGGCGGGCCCTGTCGCCGCAGGACCCCGCCGCCGCCATCGTCCACCTCAGGCGCGCCATCCAGCTCGAGCCGAGCCGAGTGGACGTGCAGGTCGAGCTCGCCGAGCTGCTGGCGCTCCAGGGGCAGGGCGAGGAGGCGATCGGCACCATGCGCGAGGCGTTCGAGCGCGCCGGCGATCGCGTGGCCGTGGCCGAGCGGCTCATCCGGCTGCAGCTCGACCGGGGCGACCGGCGCGGGGCCGCCGCGGTCGTCGAGCTGCTCGACGAGGGCGGGCAGGATCCGCGGCAGCAGCTGGTGCTCGCGACCCTGTACCGGGCGCTGAAGGACCTCCCGCGGGCGCGCGCGCTCGCCGCGGCGGCCCTGGCCCAGAAGCCCGACCTCCACGCGGGGCGGCTGCTGCTGGGCGCCATCCTCGACGAGGCCCGGCAGCCGGAGGCGGCGCTCGCCGAGTTCGCGAAGATCCCGTCCGCGGCCGAGGAGTCCGTCGAGGCGCGTCGCCGCGCCGCCGAGGTACTGCGCGTCCAAGGCCAGCTCCCCGCGGCCATCGCGCTGCTCGAGCAGGCGGTCGCCGCGCGGCCGGACAACGACGAGCTCATCGACCCGCTGGCCCAGCTCCTCGCGCGCGCGGGCCAGCTCGACCGCGCCCAGGCCCTCCTCGGCGCGGCGCTGAAGAAGCGCCCGACGAGCGAGACGCTCCAGTACGCGGTCGCGGTGGCCTACGACCTCGGCGGTCAGTGGCAGAAGGCCGTCGCCGAGATGCGCGCGCTGCTCCGCCGCAGCCCGCGCCACGCGGCAGCGCTGAACTTCGTCGGCTACACCCTCGCCGAGCACGGCGCGGAGCTCGAGCAGGCCCAGCGCCTCGTGGTGGCGTCCCTGGCGCTGCGGCCCCTCGACGGCTACGTCCTCGACAGCCTCGGCTGGGTCTACTTCAGATTGGGGCGCCTCGACCAGGCCCGGGACACGCTCGAGAAGGCCAACCGGCTCGCCCCCGGCGAGCCGGAGATCCTCAAGCACCTGGGCGAGGTGGCCCTGCGCCAGCGGGACCCGGGCCGGGCCGCCGGCCTCCTGCACCGCGCGCTCGAGCGGAACCCCGACCCGAAGCTCCGTCGCGAGATCGAGGATCTCCTGCGGGCCGCCGCGACGCCGCCCGCGCGCCCCTGACATGCGCCACGTCCACCACCTCCTCGCCGTCACGGCGCTGCTCGCGGCCACCGCCTGCTGCGGGCCGGGCCCCGTGAACGATCCCGCGTCGCTGCCGACCGCCGGCACGCTCATCGCCGAGATCCGCGGCCGCCAGGCACAGGTCCGCTCCCTGCGCGGCGAGACGAAGATGGACTACCTGTCCCCCGACGGGCGCACCAAGGTCACGGTGAACCTCGCCGTCATGCGCCCCGGCCGGCTGCGCTTCGAGGCCGAGAACCCGGTCTCCGGCCACACCGAGGGGACGCTGGTCACGGACGGTCGCACCTTCGCCCTCCTCGACGTCAGGGCCAACCGCTTCCTCCGCGGACCGGCCCTCGCCTGCAACGTCGCGCGCATGACCCGCATCGCCATGCCGCCCGACGACGTGGCCCTCATCCTCCTCGGCTCGGCGCCCCTCCTGCCGCACGAGCGCGCCGAGGTCGGCCACACCCGCGACGGTGGCGGCCGCGAGGTGCTGACGCTCCACCTGCGCGGCGGCGCGCGCCAGCGCGTCTCCGTGTCGCGCAAGACCCGCGACGTGGTCGAGGCGGAGCTGCTCGACGCGGCCGGGCGCCCCGTCTGGCGCCTGGTGCACGAGGACTTCCGCGCCGTCGGGACGGCGCGCCTGCCGCGCAAGACGAAGTTCGTCGAGCCGCGGGGCAAGGCCGACATCCTCATCCGCTACAAGGACGTCGAGGCCAACGCGGCCATCCCCGACGCCGTCTTCACCCTCGCGCCCCCTCCCGGCATGGTCGCCCGGTTGGTCGGCTGCGAGGACCCGCCGCCGGACGCGTCCCCCGAGAGCCAGCCGGTCCCCTGACGTGCCCCCGGCCAGCTGGCCGCCGCTGACGAGATGCTACCCCTGGGGCCCCGGCGGCCCTCCTGCATCAACTCGTTGCGTCACCACGATCTTCCGCGCTATACAACAGATGTTGACGCCATCCGCCCACATGTGGTACGATGTAGCCAAACGGAGGACTCTCTGGACGTCGCCGACCCCACCCGGGACGACGCCCCACGAAAGATGGTCCAACGCATGATCCCGATCGTTGGCAACATCGTCGTCTTCGCCATCACCATCGCCCTCCTCCTCGGCACCCTGAGCCTGAAGAAGCGCGGCATGCACTAGGGGGGCACGTTACCGTCCCCCCTCGCCCCGTTCTGACGGGGGGCGGCCTCGGCACTGCCTGCGGCCGCCCACCTCGCTCGCTCCCTTCGCTCGCTACAGAGAGCCGGGACGAGCCGCTCCCCACCGCGCGCTCCCCGCGCGGCGACGGCTCGCACCTCCGGGTCCTCGCCCCCCGGCTCCGTGCGCCGGCACCGGTGGCTACTGGACCGGCAGCTTCGCGATGAGCTTCGTGTCCTCGCCGCAGGTGATCGTGATGGGGTAGTGGAACCTCTTGTCGCCCACCACGAAGGTCACCTTGTGCTTGCCCGGCCTCAGCGAGACCTTCGAGCGCGGCGCGATGGGCGTGGTCAGACCCGTGTCGCGGCCGTCGATGAGGACCTTGGCCCACGGCTGCGTGTTGGCGATGAGGAAGCCGGAGTTCCCGGTGCACGGCTTGGCCGCGACCTTGTCCCCCTTGTCGCCCTTGTCGGCCGCCTCCCCCGTGCCCTTCGGTGCCTTGTCGGTGGCGGCCGCCTCGGCTCTCTGGGCCCTCTCCTTGGCGGCGGACGCCTTCTCGGCCTTGGCCCGCTCGCGCGCCTCGCGGTCGGCCTTGGCCTTCTCGGCCTTCTCCCTGGCCGCAGCCGCCTTCGCCTCCTTGGCCGCGGCAGCGGCCCCCGGGTCGACGGCGGGCGTCGGTTGGTCGGGCTTCTCCTTGGTCGCGGACGCCTTCTCGGCCTTCTCCGCCCGGGCCTTCTCGCGGGCAGCCTTCGCGGCGGCAGCCTTCTCGTCCTTCTCCCTGTCGCGCGCCTCCCTCGCGGCGCGGGCCGCCTCGGCCCGGTCGGCCTTCTCCTTCTCGCGGGCAGCCTTCGCGGCGGCAGCCGC
>JACRCY010000422.1 GCA_016218785.1 Deltaproteobacteria bacterium | reverse complement strand
GCGCACGGCAACATCGCGTCGGCGGCCCGCACCCTCGGCATCAACCGGTCGACGCTCTACTACCGGCTCCGCAAGTACGACCTCGAGCACCTGTTGCCGACCAGGCCCGGCGAGGACGAGGGCGGGTAGCGCCGCTGCGCCGCGCGCATCGATCCGCTCGGCGGCTGCGGGCGAACCGGAGCGCGGCGGGATCGGCTTCGCCGAGCCCGCCGCGGGGGGTGCGGGGGGACGCAGAGGCGCGCCCCGGCGGCTGGCTTGGCCTCGCTCGCCGTCGCGCCGGGCGGTCCCCCCGCGAAGATCAGTCGCTGGGCCCGTCGCCGGCGCCGGAATCGGCCGGCGCCGTGCCGCCGTCGCTCGCGCCCTCGACGGTCACGCCCACGTAGCCGGTGCGAACAGCGGTCCGGCCGCTCTGATCGCGCACGGTGAGGGTCACGGTGGTCGGGCGATCCCCCTGGAGCTTGACCTGCACCTGGGCCGCGTCGAGGCTTCCCTGTACGACCTGCGGCGCCGGGTCGTCGAGGTCCCAGTGGAACCCCAGCGGCAGCTGGCCGGCCGGATCGTCGATCTCGTCCTTCGACCGGCTGCCGTCGAGCGCCACCACGGTCGCGTAGCCGTCGTGGAGCGGGACATACGGTGGGGTGACGTCGAACCGCGCCACCGGGGCCCGCCCGGCCTCCTGGTGACAGCTGCCGAGCGCCAGCGCGGCGCAGAGCAGCAGGCCCGGGGACCGGTGAGCGCGCTCCATGCGGCGAATCATCGGGGGGCGACACCATGGCTGTCAAGGCTGCCCGGCGGTCGGGGACTGCCGGCCTTCGGTCGTTGCAGGTCGAAGGCTCAAGGTCGAACGCGCGCCCTTCGACATTCAACCTTCAACTTTGAACCGCTTCCTGCTATCGTGGCGTCGACATCACCGGCGCGGTGTCACCGACGGACACACCATGACCTCCGAAGCCGCCGACACGCGAAGCGCCAAGTCCCTGGCCGCGGCTGTCGAACGGACCTTCCCGCTCGTCTACAACTTCCTCTACCGTCTGATGCTGCGCCGCGACGACGCGGCCGCCGCCACCGAGGAGACCTACCTGCGCGCCTACGTGGGCCAGGAGAAGCTCCCGGCGGCCGAGGAGGACGCCAACGCGTGGCTGCTGCGCATCGCCAGCCACGTCGCCGAGCAGCGCCTCGCCAAGGGGGGCCACCAGATCACCTTCCAGCAGCTCGACGAGACGCTGCGCAGCGAGGCCACCCGCACCGACGTGGCCGGCGCGCTCCCGACGCCCGAGCGCGACTCCCTCCTGTGGGAGCTGAAGCAGGGGTGCATGACGTCGGTGGTCAACTGCCTGTCGGTGGGCGAGCGCGAGGCCTTCGTCCTCTCGGTGGTGCTCGGCCTGCCCGACGACCGCGCGGCCCGGTCGCTCGGCATCAAGACCTCGGCGTACAAGGTGCGGCTGTCGCGCGCGCGGCAGAAGGTCAACGACTACCTCGCGCCGCGCTGCGAGCACGTGGATCCCGACAACCCCTGCCACTGCCCGAGCCGCCTCGGGGTGGCGCTGCGCCGCGGCTTCATCCGGCCGCCCGCGGCCGCCGAGGCGCGCCTGCGGCCGCCGGCCCCCTTCGGCCGGTACGGCGGCGACGAGCCGCTGCGCGACGTGATGGCGATCTACCAGTCGTTGCCCGACCCCGACCCGCCGCCCGAGTTGCTGCACCAGCTGCTCCACGCGATCACCGCGGGCACCTGGGAGGCGGTGCGGCGCGAGAAGAGATAGCGGCCGGTGCGGACCGGCCTCGTCGTCGTCCTGCTCGCCTGGGCCGGGCTCGCGGTGGCCGCGGCGGAGTCGCCGTCGACACCCGCGGCTGCGACGCAGCCGGCGGCCGCGTCGCAGCCGAGTGGCGCCACGGCCGCGCCACCCGCGTCGTCTCCGGCCCCGCCGCCCGCGGCCCCGCCGCCCGCCCGGCGCAAGCTCACCTTCGAGCCGCACGTGCTCGTCGACCTGCAGGCGGCGCCCTTCCCGGACGACGCGCCCGACGTGGGCCAGCACCCCCACGCGACCGGTGACGATCGCGCCGGCGTGGCGCGCGTGCGGCGCGCCTGGCTGGGCGCCTCCGGCCGGCTCCCGGGCCCCTTTGCATACCGCCTGAGCTTCGCCACCTGGGACGGCGCCGAAGTGGACGACGGCCGGCTGCGCACCGCGCGGATGCGGCTGCTCGACACCTGGGTCGCGCTCGCGCCCGGGCCCTGGCTCGCCGTGGGCGCGGGCGAGTTGCCGGTCGGATTCATGCGGGCGCGCCTCGCGGAGACGGCGGACGAGCCGCTCTTCGAGCGGCCGCGCTTCGTCGACCGTTTGACGCCCGACCGTCGCCTCGGCGGCGCTGCGTGGGGCGACCTCGGCATGATCGGCTACCGCCTGGGCGTCTACCGCGCGGTGCCCACCTGGGCCGGCGAAGGCGCCAGCTGGCCCTGGGACGGGCCGCTCGTGGCCGGCCGCCTCGAGATCCAGCCCATCGGCCCCTTACGCGTGACGCGCCCGTGCGACCCCTGGTTCGACCGCGCCCGCGTGGCCATCGGCGCCGCCGCGCTCTACGGGCCCGGCCGCGACCTGCAGCGGCTGGCCTTCGCCGCCGACCTCAGCTTCGCGTGGCGCCACCTCCTGCTCCGCGGCGAGGCGCTCTTCGTGCGGGTGACCGCCGCCGGCGCCGAGCGCCGCAGCTTCGGCTTCTTCGTGGAAGGGACCTACCGCGTGTGGCGCTTCGTCGAGGTCGAGGCCCGCCACGAGTGGTCGGACGGCAACACGCGCGACGACCCGTTCGGGTCGGACCTGCCGCGCGAGTGGGCCACCACGGTGGGCGCCGCGCTGCTGCTCGCGGAGGATCGCGTGCGCCTCGGCGTCGCCTACGTCCATCGCGAGGGCAGCCTGCCCTCCGGCCCCAGCGGCGCCGCCGACGCGGCGCTGTTCGGGGTGCGGGGCCGGTACTGACGGCGACGGCCGCGGTTGCCCACGCTATAATCCTCCCGTGCGCCGCGCGTGCTGGTTCCTGCTGCTCCTCCTGCCGCTGCTCCTCGGGGCCCCGGCCTGCCACGACGACCGCCCGCCGCCCGCGACCACGGGCGAGTTCGGCCAGCGGACTCCGGCCTACCTCGGCGGGCTGATCCCGGTCATCGACGTGAACGCGGCCGACCAGACCGGCCTCAAGTTCATCGTCGACACGGGCTCGCCCGTGACGCTGCTCAACTCGGTCTCCTTCGGCCACGACCAGGACTACAGCGCGGCGGGCACGACCGACCTGCAGGCCTTCAACCTCGGCTTCACCGCGATCCCCACGGTCACCTATGCCGCCTTCGGCGCCGACGCGTGCGGCGACGTGACGCTGGCGGGGATCGTCGGTGGCGACCTGCTGCAGTTCTACGCGCTGACGGTCGACTACCTCGGCGCCGCCCTCTTCCTGTGGGACGACCTCGGTGGCTCGCCCGACATCGGCCAGGCGGTGGCGCCGGCCACGTCGGTGAAGGTCCACCTGAAGGGCGGCGGCCGCGCCAACGTCGTGGGCCTCACCGTCGACCTGCCGCCCACCCGCCTCGTGGTCGACGGCTCGCTCGAGGAGCAGGACGGCTCCTTCCTCGTCGACACCGGTGCGAGCATGGTCACCATGCCCCAGCGCGTCTTCGACACCCTGGGCAGCCAGGACCGGCCGCGCATCGCGGACGTCCCGGTGCAGACGGTCTACGGCGAGAGCAAGGGCTTCATCATCCGCCTGCGCGGCCTCTCCCTCGGCGGCGCCACCCAGACCGACGTGCCCACCTTCGTGGTCCCGGACGCGACCCTCTTCAACGACCTCAGCTCCGAGGTGCACACCACGATCGTCGCCCTCGTCGGCGGCACCTTCCTGCGCAACTACCAGACGACCATCCGCTACCCGGCGGACCGCATCGAGCTCGCCGCGTACCACGACCCGGTTCACGTGAACCCCCGCGAGTTCGTCGGGCCCGGCTTCGACCTCGCCGCGGGCTGTGACGGGGGGTTCTTCGTCGCCCGCGTCTTCCCGGGTACCTCGGCGGCCGACCAGGGGATCGCGGAGGGCTCCGAGCTGCTGTCGATCGACACGCAGCAGCTCGCGGGCCTCACCATCGACGAGGTCGACCGTCTGATGCGCAGCTACGATGCTGGCGCCGAGGTCGTCATGGCCCTCAGGTCCGGCTTCGCGGTCCGCACCTTCACCTTCACCTACTCCGACCTGCTCCCACGCTTCACCCAGTAGGCGGCGCGCCCGGGGCGGCGCCGCGGCGCGCGCGCCGGGCGTGCAGCTGCGCACGCCCGCCATGCGCCCCCTTCATTGACACCCCGTCGAGCCGGGTCGTATCATTTCGCCATGCTTGGTCGATTGGCCGGCGCTGCGATCGTCCTCTGCGGAGCCGCCGCGGTCGCCCACGCCGACCGCATCGTCAGGATCAAGGTCACCGACATCACCAAGACCGACCGGAACACGGTGCTCGCCATCGCCGGGTTCGAGGAGGGCAGCGTCATCACGGAGCTGGACCTGGAGAAGGTCAAACAACGGCTCCTGGCGAGCGGCCTGTTCAAGGAGGTCAAGGTCAGCCTCGAGAACGCCCCCGGCGGCGTCAACCTGCTCATCTCCGCCAAGGACAAGATCTCCTGGTTCATCCTGCCGACGTTCGCCTACTCGGAGGACAACTACGGCGGGGGCCTCGCCTTCGGCGAGACCAACCTCTTCGGCCGCCACAAGCGCCTGCTCCTGTACGCGGCGCTGTCCAACACCACGGGGACGCTGCTGGCGGCCTACCAGGATCCGGCGCTCGGCGGCAGCTGGTTCTACTGGCAGCTCGACGGGCACTACCAGTGGGACAAGGTCCGCGAGTACTTCCCGATGCGCATCGAGCATCCGTGGCTCCTGCGCACCATGCCGCTCCAGGTGGGCGGCGGGGGACTGAACGCCGGCGTGCGCTGGTGGCGCAAGTTCAAGACCGAGGGACGCTTCGGCGTCCGGCAGGCCTCCTTCGAGGAGGCGAAGTTCCACGACGCCGCCTGGGACGGGCTCGCCGAGTACAACTCCTCCTGGGGCAACTGGCGCGACAGCGCGCGGGCCCAGGGACGGGCCAGCGCGTCCGATCCCAACGGCACCAACCTCTACGCCCGCGGGACCATCGGCTGGGACGGCCGCTCGTCGGTGCACGGCGTCCAGGACGGCCTCACCCTGCTGGGGAGCTACGAGGGGGGCTTCGGCGCCTTCGCCTACTGGAAGGCATGGATCAACTTCCACTGGGCGTTGAAGATCCGCAAAGAGCACAACTTCATGGTGCGCGCCTACGCCGGCATCTCCCGGGACGTGCCCTTCTTCGAGGAGTTCGAGTCGGGCGGCTCCGGCCTCCGCGGCTACCTGACGCGCCAGTTCCGCGGCGACACGCGCGGCTTCGCCTCCGTCGAGTACGTCTTCCCCATCGTCAAGCTGTGGGGGCTGCACATCCGCGGCCTGGCCTTCTACGACACCAACCTGAGCTGGTTCTCGCAGCCGCCCGACTGCCGCCCCGAGTCCGACGGCGGGCCGCGCTGCCGCGACGGCTACCCCTACGCCGAGCGGATCTCGGACGGCGGCAAGCACGTCCGCTACTACCTGCCGGGTCAGTACTTCAGCCTCAAGCTGGAGGCCTTCAACATGGGCGTGGGCGCGGGCCTGCGCTTCTACCTCAAGGCCATCGCCATGCCGCTGATCGGCGTCGACTACGGCTACGGCATCGAGGGGGGCGGGTGGGGGCAGGTCTACCTCACCGTCGGTATGCCGCTCTGAGTGGCGGGCATGCTCTGGCCCATGCGCCCGCGTCGCGCCCTCTGCGTGCTCGCGCTCGGCAGTGCGCTCGCCGCGGCCCCGACGCGCGCCGAGGCCCCGGGGGCCCGCACCTGGGCGCCCATGCTCGAGGGCGCGGCGCGCTTCGTGG
>JACRCY010000414.1 GCA_016218785.1 Deltaproteobacteria bacterium | reverse complement strand
CATTGACACGCGTAATTGTGACACTTCCCGCTTCCGAAGGCCATCCTCCCCTCACGCCTCATGCGGGGCGCAGACCCGCCGAGTCGGGCTCCTCGCGAAGCTTCGAGGAGCCGGCATTGCCAGTGCCCCCGGGCGGTTCGTGAGAAGCCCGCCGGTCTTGTTCTGGCATCAACTGCGATGTTTGTGCAGTTGCGCGGCGAACAAACTGGCGCCCGCGTCCAAGCCGATCCGACCCCCGCGGAACCGGAGCCTCCTCACGCGCGCGGGGAAGTCGTGCGATACTCTGGCGCACCGTGCCCGAGCCCCCCGTGCCCGAGCCCCCCGCGCCCGCGCCCCCCGCGCCCGACGCGCCCCCGTCCGCGTGCCCCGGCGGCGCCCCCGCCGCCGATGAGCGCGTGCCGCTCGTGCGGGCCGCGGTGCGGATCCTCGTCGAGGCGGCGGTCTACCGCATCCGCAAGCACGAGGCCGGCAACCTCCTCGGCACCGTCTCCCTGCTCATCGCGCGCGGCGCGACCATCCCCGAGCTGGCGGTCCGCACCACCTTCGCCGGGATCCTGAATCTCTTCATCTACCTGTTCAACGACCTCTTCGACGTCCGCCTCGACCTCGCGTCGCCGGGCAAGGACCCCACCAAGTCCGAGTTCCTCTCCCGCCACCGGCGGGCGGCCGCGTTCGCGCTGGCGCTCATGTTCGTCGTGCTCCTGGCCATGGCGCTGCTGCACGCGCGCATCCTGGTCGTCGCGCTGCTGGTGTGCGTGGCGCTCGACTTCATCTACTCGGGCTGGCTCAAGCGGGTGGCGTTCGTCGACGTGGTACTGAACGCCGCGTGGGGCTTCTCCATGACCCTGTGCGGTGTGCTCGAGCGCGATCTGGCCCACTCGCTCAAGCTGGCCGGCTTCCTCGGCCTGGTGGCGGCGTGCTTCGAGGTCATCCAGGTCATCCGCGACGCGCCCACCGACCGGGCCGCGGGCCTGCGGACGACGGGCACGGTGCTCGGCACCCGCGGCTCCCGGTGGCTGTTCCGGGTGCTCGCCCTGGGCACCGGGGCCTACGCCGTCGCGCTGCTCCACAGCTGGGCGGCGCTGGCGCTGGTGCTGGCGCTGCTGCTGCCCCTCGCGCCCGCGCGCGCCTCCCGCACCTGGGACCTGGCGCGGGTGCTCTTCGGCCTGGTCTGGATCGCGTTGCTGCTGCGGGTGTAGTCGCGGGGGGAGCCCGCCGAGGGTTCCCATGTCGGCAGACGGTGGCTTTTCCCGCCTGGATGGGTAGGATCCTCACACCGTAGACGCCCATGAGCGCCGTCGAGGAGCCAGTCATCGGCCCGTCGGGACCGGCGGAGGAGGGCCCCCCCGCCGCGCCCCGCCGTGTGCTCCGGGTGGCGCTCCCCGCGGGCGTGCTCGCGCTGCACGTGGCCCTGGTGCTCTTCTTCTGCCCGCCCGCCGCCGTCTTCAGCCAGTACCCGGTCTTCACCATCGACCACATCCTGCACTACGGCCAGGCGGCGAAGGTGCAGAAGGCACACCAGGGATGGGGGAAGACCTGGGCCTACGATCCGTTCCACCTCGCCGGGACCGTCGAGGGCGCGGGGCTCGACTCCGACAACAAGGGGGCGGAGGCCTGGGTCATCGCCCTCTCCTGGCTCAAGGTCCCGCCGGCCCGGGCCTTCAACTTCTTCCTCCTGTTCATCCAGCTCGCGCTCCCCTTCGCCGGCTACGGCGCCGCGCGCCTCCTGGCCTTCGGCCACCGGGGCGGCACGCTCGCCGCGCTCCTGTTCGTGCTCCTCTGGTTCTTCGACTTCTTCCTCCACTGGTGCTGGTACTGCGGGATGTACTCGTACGCGACGGCGAGCTACCTGTGTGGGCTCTGCCTCGCGCTCTTCTATCGCTTCACCGGTGGCGCGGCCGGGGGCACCGCCAGGTCGCCCGGCCGCGGCGCGAGCCTCGGCTGGTACGTCGGCCTGCTCGTCGCGATGTGCGTCACGCACGTCGTCCACCCGTACGCCTTCTTCGTGCTGGTGGTGCCGCTCGTGGCGCTCTACGCGCGGAGCTTCCGCCGCCTCGGCCTGCTCCGGCACGTCGCGATCGCGGGCGTGGTGGCGGCCACCGTGGCCGCCAACCTGTGGTGGCTGATCCCGACCCTCAAGCTCCGCCACCACCTCGTCGTCGAGGGGAGCGGCCGCTACCTCCAGACGACGCTGTCGTACTTGATCACCGACTACCTCGACGTGCTCCAGGACGCCTACGAGAGCGGTGCCTTCGGCGTGCGCACCGCGTTCCGCGTCGTGGTCATCGTCGCGGCGGTCGCCGGCCTGTGGGCCTGGCGCAAGGCGCGCGACGACCGCTTCCTCCCCTTCGCGCTCACGCTGGCCTGGCTCTTCGCCTTCGCCTACCTGGGCGGCTACTCCCGCTGGACGTGCTACCTGCAGCCCTACCGCCACATCGCGCCCTTCACGCTGCTGTGCGCGTTCCCGGCGGCGGTCTTCCTGCTGGAGGCCTTCCGCCGCGACCAACTGCGGGCGCTGTGGCGCGCCGGCGCCGGCGCGCTGATCGTGCTGCTCGCGCTCGCGGTGCCGCGCCTGGGAATCACGGTGCTCTCCTGGTTCCACAACCACGTGGTCTTCAAGACCCGCCCCGCGCCCGGGGAGAACGTCGGTGCCCTGCGGCCGCAGCCGCTGACCGGGCTCAAGCAGGGCGAGCCGCCCCGCTACCGGCTCCAGGAGTTCCCCGAGGTGTGGCCGCTCATCCTGGCGAAGGTGCGCCAGGAGTGCCGTGGCCGCGTGCTGGTGCGCGAGTGGATGCTGGCCGAGTACCTGTCGGCCTCCGAGGTGCCGGTCCTCGGCGGCTTCCCCGACCGGGTGGTGCAGCAGAGCGTGGCCAACCTCTTCGTCCGCCACCCGGACGGCGGTATGCCGCACGAGGACCTGGGCCCCTACCTGGAGCGCTACGCGGTCGGGTGTCTCCTGCTCTCCGCGCCCACCCCCAAGCTCGAGCTGCGCACCGACCTCTTCGAGCCGGTCATCATCGCGGGCGAGCGCCGCCTCTACCGCACGCGGCGCGAGCCCAGCTACCTCGAGACGGGGCAGGGCAGGGTGCGGCAGGCGCTGAACCAGATCGCCGTGGACGACGCCGCCGGAGACGACGTCGTGCTGCGGTTCCACTGGATGGAGACGCTGCGCTGCTCGCCCGGGTGCGAGGTCGAGCGGGCCTCCGTGCCGGGCGACCCGGTCGGCTTCATCCGGGTGCGGAAGCCGCCGCGCGCCTTCGTCGTGCACAACTCGTACCGCTGGCCGGCAACGCCCCGGAGGAAGCCGTGAAACGCCTCTGCCTCGCCTTCGCCTGCTTCTTCGCGTTCCTGTTCCGCAAGACGCTGCCCGCGGCCGCGCTCGAGGTCTGCGGTGTCCGCCCGGGCCGGGCGCTCCCGGCGCCCGCCGCGCCCATGGCGCCGGCGGCGCCCAAGCCGACGGCGCCTCCTGATCGAGCGCCCGAGCCCGGGGCCGTCGCGGCTGCCGGCGCCATGCAGTTGCTGGGGTTGCTCCAGCGCGAGGGGCGCCTCGTCGACTTCCTCATGGAGTCGATCGACGACTACCCCGACGCGCAGGTGGGGGCCGCGGTGCGCCCCATCCACCGCGGCTGCCGCCAGGCGCTGGGGCGGACGCTCCGGCTCGAGGCGGTGCTCGACGGTCAGGAGGAGGAGCCGGTGTCGGTCGCGGCCGGCTTCGACCCGGCCCGCGTGCGCATCATCGGCAACGTGGCCGGGCAGCCCCCGTTCCGCGGCACGCTGAAGCACCACGGCTGGGCGGCGCGCGACGTCACGCTGCCCCCGCTGCCTGAGGCCCTGACCGCGGCGCTGGTGGTCGCGCCCGCCGAAGTCGAGATGGCCTGAGGCCCCGAAGGAGGCTTTGCCGTGGAGCGCGCCCGTTTCATCGTCGGCATCGACCTCGGCACCACCAACTGCGTGGTGGCGTACGTCGACACGCGCGCGGGGGGGCGGCAGCTCGGCATCTTCGAGGTGCCGCAGCGGATCTCGGAGCACGAGGTCAAGGCCCGCCCGATGCTGCCGTCCTTCCTCTACCTCGCCGGCGAGCACGACCTCCCGGCGGGCGCCACCGCGCTGCCGTGGGACGCGGAGCGGCGCCTCGTCGTCGGCGAGTTCGCCCGGGCGCAGGGGGCCCGCGTGCCGGGGCGGCTGGTGACCTCGGCGAAGTCGTGGCTGTGCCACGCGGGCGTCGACCGCACCGCGCGCATCCTGCCGTGGGCCGGCGTGCCCGACGTGCAGCGCCTCTCGCCGGTGGACGCGGCGGCGCGCTACCTGGCGCACATCCGCGAGGCCTGGGACCACGAGATGGCGCCGCGCAGCCACGGCGCGCGCCTCGCCGACCAGGACATCGTGCTGACGGTGCCCGCCAGCTTCGACGAGGTGGCGCGCGAGCTGACGGTGCAGGCGGCCCGGGCCGCGGGGCTCACCCGGCTCACGCTCATCGAGGAGCCGCAGGCGGCCTTCTACTCGTGGATCACGGCGCACGAGGCGGAGTGGCGCGAGATCGTCGACGAGGGGCAGACGATCCTGGTCTGCGACATCGGCGGTGGCACCACCGACTTCACGCTCATCGCGGTCAAGGAGGGGGAGGCGGGCCTGGAGTTCGAGCGGACGGCCGTGGGCGACCACCTGCTGCTCGGCGGCGACAACATGGACATCATGCTGGCGCGCGGCGTCGAGGCGCGCCTGGGGGGCGGCGGCAAGCGTCTCGACGCCACCCAGTGGCACGCGCTGGTCCACGCCTGCCGCCTCGCCAAGGAGGAGCTGCTCGGCGACCGCGACCGGCAGGCGGTGCCCGTGACCATCGCCGGGCGCGGCGCGCGCGTCATCGGCGGCACCCTGCGGGACGAGCTGCGGCGCGACGAGGTGGTGCGGCTGATCGCCGACCAGTTCTTCCCGCCGTGCGAGCGCGACGCGAGCCCCGCCGCAGCGGAGCCCGGCGCGCCGCTCGAGTTCGGCCTGCCCCTGGCCGCCGTTCCGGCGGTGACGCGTCACCTGCTCGCCTTCCTGCGGCGCCACTCCAGCGGCGTCGAGCGCGAGGGGATCGCGCGCCCCGACGTGGTCCTCTTCAACGGCGGCGTGGTCAAGTCGGACATCGTCCGCGAGCGGCTCGTCGACTCGATCGGACGCTGGTATCCGCGCGCCTACGCGGCCGGCTGGCGGCCGCAGGAGCTGCCGAACCCCGTGCCCGACCTGGCCGTGGCCCTCGGCGCCGCCTACTACGGGCTGGTGCGCCGCGGCGAGGGCGTGCGCATCCGCGGCGGCGCGGCGCGGGCGTACTACGTCGCGATCGAGGCGGCGGGCGCGACGCCGCGCGAGGCCGGCGCCGCACCGCGCGCGGCCGCCAGCCCCGTCGCGGCCACCGTCACGGCGGCCTGCCTCATCCCGCGGGGGCTCGAGGAGGGGGAGACGGTCGACATCGACGACCGCACCTTCCTGCTGCTCACGAACCGCCCGGTCTCCTTCCGCCTCTACGCGAGCAGCACCCGGCCGAAGGACCGGCCCGGCGAGGTGATCGCGGCGCCCGCGAGCGACTTCGCCGAGCTGCCGCCGATCCACACCGTGCTGCGGGCGCCGGCGGGGGTCACCGAGGTGCCGGTGCTGGTGGGCGCCACCGCCACCGAGATCGGGACCCTGGAGCTCTACTGTCACGCCCAGAGCGACGCGCAGACGCGCTGGAAGCTGGAGTTCGAAGTACGGGTTGGTGGCAGTTCACCCACCCCCGAGCCCCCGCCTGGCGCAATCGCTCCGGCCGGCCGGGCCGCCCCCACGGGCGCCGTCGCCCCCGCCGGCGGCGCTTCCGCCCCCGAACCCACCGCCGCGGCTGCCAGCCCCGCCCCAGGCGTGGCCGAGGAAGCCGTGGGCCGCGCGGTCGAGGTCGTGCGCGCCTTCGTCGCGGGGAAGCCCCACGCGGCCCCGGCGCAGGTGATCCGGGCCTTGGAGGAGGCGCTCGGCGCGCGGCGCGACCAGTGGCCTACGCCGGCGCTGCGCGCGTTGTGGGAGCCGCTGCTCGAGGGGGCCGCGATCCGCGGCCGCTCGCCCGAGCACGAGGCGCGCTGGCTCAACCTGGCGGGCTTCTTCCTGCGCCCCGGCTTCGGCTTCCCGCTCGACGACTGGCGCGTGCGCGACCTGTGGAAGGCCTACGGCGAGGGCCTGGAGCACGAGAAGGACGAGCGCTGCGTGCTGGCCGCGTGGATCCTCCTCCGGCGCGTGGCCGCCGGGCTGCGCCGCGGGCAGCAGGAGCAGCTCTTCACGCGCATCGCGCCGACCATCGTGCCCGGCGAGGGGCGCAAGGCCAAGAAGCGCCGTGCCTCCTCGCGCGAGGAGCTGATCGAGATGTGGCGCACGGCCGCCGGCCTGGAGCGCCTGCAGGCGTCGGTCCGTGCCCAGCTGGGCGAGGCGCTCATCGAGCGCATCGAGCGCGGCAAGGATCTCGACTTCGCCTTGTGGGCGCTCGCGCGCGTGGGCGCGCGCGTGCCCTTCTACGGCCCCCTGAACGGGGTCGTGGGCAAGGAGGTGGCCGAGCGCTGGGTCGCGCGGCTGCTCGAAGTCCCCTGGCCGCAGCCGCAGGCAACGGCCAACGCGCTCGCGCAGATCGCACGCCGCACCGGTGATCGGGGCCGCGACCTCGACGACGCCTTGCGCGCGCGCGTGCTCGAGAAGCTCAAGCCCCTCGACCCGGGCGGACGCCTGGGCCGGCTCGTCGACGAGGTGCTGGCGCTCGAGGACACCGAGCAGCGCTACGTCTTCGGGGACACGCTGCCGGCGGGGCTGCGCCTCGTCAGCGACGCGGAGCTGGACCGGGCGGACCTGGAAGCGACCTAGCGGGCCACGCCCGTCCGGCTCACCCCAGCGCGGCCTCGATCCTCTCGCGGGGGATCGCGCCCTCGCGGGCCACGCGCCACTCGTCGCCGGTGATCTCCACGAGGGTCGAGGGGACGCCCTCCGGCAGGTCGCCCGCGTCCACGCAGACCGTCAGTCGCTGCTGGAAGTTCTTGCGCACCTGCGCCAGGGAGTTGGCCCCCGCCTTGCGCTCCAGGTTGGCGCTCGACACTAGCAGCGGGCCGCCGAACTCGCGCACCACGCGCGCGGCCACGGCGCACGCCGGCGACCGCACGCCGACCTTGCCGGTGGCGCGGGTCAGCGTCTTCGCCACCTTCGGCGGCAGGTCGGCACGGAGGTCGAGCAGCAGCGTGAGCGGCCCCGGCCAGAAGGCCGCGGCCAGCTTCCGCGCCACCGGCGGGACGTCGGCGACCACCTGGCGCAGCATCTTCGCGTCGGACACGAAGACGAGCGCCGGGTGGTGCCCGGCGCGGCGCTTGCTCTGCATGAGCCGCATGACCGCGTCGGGGGAGAGGAGGCTCGCCGCCAGCCGGTAGTTCGACTCGGCCGGGAAGCAGGCGAGCCCGTCCTGGGTGAGCGCATCGACGATTTCGCGGTAGAGGGCAGGGGAAGCATCGAGGTCGGCCGCACGAATGATCTTCATGGGTCGGGGGGTACCTCCAGCCAGTACCTCATCATGGCCGACGGCGGCGTGGAAGTCGAGCGTGCGGGCCGGTCGGGCGTGCGCGTCAGGTGGTGTGGTCGGGCTGGCGCCGCCGCGCCGCGGTTGCACCCCCGCCGCCCCTGGCGCATGATGACCTCATGAGCTGGTTTCGCGTCAACGTGGTCGCCAGGAACCCCAAGGACGAGAGCCGGGCCACGCCGCCGCTCGAGGTCCTCGTGGACACGGGGGCCGAGCTCACCTGGCTGCCGACGGACCAACTCACCGCCATCGGCGTCGTGCCCCGGCGCGACCGCACCTTCCGCACCGCCACGGGCGACTCCGTGGTGCGCAAGGTCGGGTACGCGGTGCTCAGCGCCGAGGGGCACGAGACGATCGACGAGGTGGTCTTCGGGGAGAAAGGCGACCTCCTGCTGCTGGGCGTCCGGACGGTCGAGGGCTTCGGCGTCATGGTCGACGCGGTGGGTCACCGCCTCGTCGCCGTGAGCACGCTCGCGGCGCCCGGAAGCAGCGAGTAGCCCTCCCCGCGGCGCAGCGCCTCGGCCCCTTGGGCGCTCGGTGGCCGGGCCCAGGTCCCCCGCGCAATCCGCCGGACCATGGTCGGGGCCCCGCAGCTCCGCGTCGAGCGCCGCCGCGAGCGCGCCCTCAGTGGTCGAGGTCGAAGACGAAGAGCAGGGCGGCACGCAGCTCGTCGCGGCGCGCCGCAGCGAGCGCTCCCAGCCACCGCCCCAGCCGCGAGCGCTCGACGGTGACCAGGTTGTGGAGGTTCGCGGCCGACGGCGTCTTGAGCCCGGACTCGGCGCCGAGGGCGATCTCCGACGGCACGCCCCGGATCGTCGTAGTGACGGGCGCCACCGTCACCCGCGTGAGGTAGGCGAGTGCCGAGTTGCGGGTGAGGACCAGCACGGGGCGACGCTTGTCCGGCCGATCCAGCTCGCAGAGGCGGATGTCGCCCCAGGCTACTTCGGAGGCCACGCCGCCACCCCGTCGAATACATCGAACTCACCGGGGCGCACGGGCGCACGGCGATAGCCCTCGCGATCGGCAGCCTCGCGAGCGCGCGTGCGCAGCTCCACGATGAAGCGCCGCAGCGCCTCGCGGACCAGCGCCGAGCGCGTGGTGCGGTGCTGCTTGGCGGTACGGTCGACGGCGCTGAGGAGCTCGGGTTCCAGGGTGATCTGTACGACTCGCATGAGGCCATTGTTGTGGATAGTCGTCCACATTGCAAGCGTCCTCGCTCTGTCGCTCCGTCGGGTCGGCGGGCACATGCGCGGCGCGGGCGTGCGAGCGCGGCGGCCTGGCGGCCTTCCGTTCAGCCGCGGGGCGCGCTGCGCCCGTGCCGCTCGCACAGGCGCCGCACCCGCTCGACCTGGGTGCGCACGCCGTGGTCGCGGCGCATCTCGTCCACGGTGAGCGGCAGGCGGTAGACCCAGTTGTCGGGCCCCACGGTCGAGGGGATGTTGATGCGGTCGCGCGCGCCGAGGAGATCCTGGATGGGGAGCACGCAGAGCGCCGACGCGGCGCCGTACACCCCGCCGAGGATGGCGCCGTGGGCCTCGGGCGTGAAGCGGGGGCCGGCCACGGCCGCGAAGTCGCGCAGCGCCGGCAGGGCGAAGAGCGCCCGGCGCTCGGCCTCGTCCATCTCCTCGTACCACGCCGCGAGGGTCGTGGTGTCGTGGGTGCCCGTGGTGCAGAGCGACAGCTCCGGGTAGGCCGCCGGATCCAGGAACGCGCCCGCCCCGGGCCCCTCCCACTGCTTCTCCCAGCGCATGACCTTGGTGCCCGGGATGCCGAGCGACAGGAGCGAGCGGCGGACGTACGGCGGCACGACGCCGAGGTCCTCGGCGACGATGGTGAGCAAGGTGCGTGCGGCGCTCCCCTGCTCGGCGGCGGCCGCCTCCTGCATGGTGCGCAGCACCTGCTCGCCCAAGCGCACCTGCGCTCCCTCCTCGGCGGGGACCAGGCTCCCGCGTGCCCCCGGCGGGATGATGAACTGGCGGTAGAAGCCGACTACGTGGTCGAGACGGAACAGGTCGTAGAGGGCGGCCGAGCGCGCCGCGCGGTGGCGCACCCAGGAGAGCCCGCGCGCCGTCATGGCGTCCCAGTCGTAGACCGGGAGGCCCCAGTCCTGGCCGTCGGCCGAGAACTGGTCCGGGGGTGCGCCCAGGCGCACGTCGCAGCGAAACTCCTCGCGGTGGCCCCAGACGTCGGCGGAGTCCCCGCTCACCATGAAGGGGAGGTCCCCCTTGAGCAGCACGCCGTGCCGCGCGACCGCGACGCGGGCGGCGCGCAGCTGGGTGTCGCACAGCCACTGCACGTACTCGTGGTAGCGGACCGCGTCCTCCAGGCGGGCGCGCGCCGCGGCCAGCGCGCCGGGCGCGCGGTCGCGCAGCGGCGCCGGCCAGTCGCTCCAGGCCACCTCGTGGTGCTCGTCGCGCAGCGCGCGGAAGAGCGCATGGTCCTCGAGCCACGGCCGCTCGGCCGAGCAGAAGCGTTCGAAGTCCCGCGCGCGAGCGCCACCGGCGCGGTAGGGCCCGTCACGGAAGCGCTCGTAGGCCACGCCCAGGGCGTGTCGCTTGAGGCGGCGCACCGCGGCCCACTGCACGCGCGGGGCGAAGCGGACCCGCTCCAGCTCGCGCGCGGCCTCCTGCCCTAGCGTCGCGGCGACACCGGCCGTGGCGACCTCCTCGACCTCCTCGAGGGCCAGGTAGCTCGGGTCGAGCCCGAACGCAGTGAGGGCGCCGTAGGGGCTCGTCTCGGAGGTGCCGGTCTCGCCCAGGGGCAGGAGTTGCAGGATGCTCTGCCCCGCGTCCGGGAGCCAGGCCGCGAGGTCGGCGATGTCGGGGTACTCGCCGATGCCCCAGCCGCGGGCGCTGCGCATCGAGAAGAGCGGCACGAGCACGCCGGCGCGACGCTCGCGCGGGCTCGGCTGGGCGGACGAGGTCATGGCGCGGAACAGGCCTCCTGGGGATCGGTGACGCGCATGGGGAGCAAACGATACTTGGTCCCCGCTCCGACTGCCAGGGAGAAGCCGTCTCACCAGGGACTTGCGCCCCGCAGGCCACCGCCGTAATATCGCCAGGTTGGCCCCGCAGCCCGGCGAGCGCCGGCCACGGCGGAGCACTCGTCCCGTCCCGAGGAGGGGCTTCTATGACGAAGTCGGATCTCGCTGATGCCGTCGCCGCCCGGACGAACGTTCCCCGGGCCGACGCTGAGAAGGTCGTCGATCAGGTGTTCGCGGCCATGACCGAGGCCCTCGTCCGCGGCGAGCGCATCGAGCTCCGCGGCCTCGGGGTCTTCGAGGTGCGCCACTACGGCGCCTACACCGGCAAGAACCCGCGCACCGGCGAGCCGGTGGCAGTGAAGCCGAAGCGCCTGCCCTTCTTCAAGGCGGGCAAGGAGATCAAGGAGCGGCTCAACCTCGAGGCGGCGTCTGGCTCCAAGGAGGGCGCGAAGTAGCCCCGGGCTACCGCTTCAGCATCGCCTGGTCGACGCGCACGTCGAAGGGGACCTCGGCGATGCCGCTGATGGGTCGGATGTGCGCCCTGCCCCGCACCCGCGCCTCCCACCCGCCGCGCGCGACCGCCCGCAGCACGTCGGGCACGGCCGCGAGCGGCACCCTGAGCTCCATCTCCACCCGCCCCGTGGCCCGGGCCCCCAGCGCGATGGGTCGCTCGTGGCGGCCGTCGGCGAGGTGGGCGCCGCCGAGGCTCACCGCGTACTCGACGCGGCGCACCTCGAGCGGGAAGGGGAAGATGTTCCGCACCTCGACGTCGGCCAGGATTGCCAGCCCGCCGGGCACGGGGCGCATCCACATGCCGCGCGGCTGCACGACCTTGAGCGCGAAGTCGCCCGCCAGGGTGAGCTTCATGGCGTCGGCCACTCGTACCTTCCCCCGGCGGTCGAGATCGAAGTGGTGCTTCCCCAGGCGCGAGGTCGCGTCGACGGCGACCTCGGCCCGGTAGGCCACCTCGGGGGTCGAGAGCAGCGCCGGGAGGTCGGCGGGCAGGTCGGCGAACCTCACTCGCACCGGCAGGTCCACGACGGCGCGCCCCTTCGCGGCGATGGCGAAGTCGCCGCCGCGCTCCCCCACGCCGATGAGCCGCTCGCCCACGAAGATGCGGTAGCGCAGGTAGTGGATGCGGGCCGCGAGCGGGTTCGGGTTTTCCACCTCGGCGGTGAGGACGGCGTCGACGCCCTCCTCGCGTACGGACGTGACCTTGAGCGCGCGCACCTCGCGCGCCTCGAAGCGTACGAAGCGCGTCGGGATGCAGGCCGCGGCGCCGAGGGCGGCCCCGAGCGCGACGACGACGAGCACGGCGAGGGGGGCGCGGGCGCGGGTCATGAGCGCTCCTCCGCGGGGCTGCCGCGGCGGCCGCCGCGCACGGCGAGCCCGATGAGGACGAGCACCCAGGCGAGGGCGAGCCAGGCCGGCCAGTCGCCGACGCGCGCGTAGAGCGTGCGCACCTCGAGCAGCGGCGCCGCGCCGCGGAGCGTCTCGACCCGGAAGAGCCCGCCGCGGGTCGTGACGCGACCGCGGGGGTCGACGATGCCCGAGATGCCGGTGTTGGTGGCGCGCACCAGCGTGCGCCTGAGCTCGATGGCGCGGAAGCTGGCCAGCCCGGCGTGCTGGTAGGGCTCGCTCGAGCGGCCGAACCAGGAGTCGTTCGTCAGGTTCACGAGCAGGTTGGGGCGGCCCTCGAGGTTGGCCACGCGCCGGGCGAAGGACGGGATCACGTCCTCGTAGCAGACGAGCACGCCCAGGCGCAGGCGCCCGACGGTGAGCACCTGGGTGTGGCGACCTGGCGTGAGCGCGCCCGCGTGGGGGAAGGCGCGCCTGAGCCCCGGGAAGGTGCGCTCGAACGGGAGGTACTCGCCGAAGAGCATCAGGTGGTTCTTGGCCACGAGCCCGCGCACCGACTTCCCTTCGAGGAGGTACGCGACATTGTAGTACTCGGGGCGGCCGCCTTCCGGCCGTTCGGCGATGCCGCCCGTGAGCAGCGGCGCGCCCACGCGCAGGTAGGGCGGCGGCGTAGGGTGCCCGAGGAACACCGGCTCCTGCACCGCGGTCTCCGGCCACACCAGCAGCTCGACGCCACGCTCGACGAGCGGCGCCGAGAGCGCGACGAAGGACCGCGTGTTGCGGTCGAAGAGGCCGCCGCGCTCCTTGTCGTAGATGCCGATGTTCCCCTGGACGATGCCCACCCGGGCAGTCGGCGCGGCCGCGACCAGCGACTCGATCTGCGCGTCGCGGGCGAGCCCGTAGCCGGCCACCACGGCGAGCAGTGCGAGCCCTGCGGCGGCCGGTCGCAGCGCCACGCGCGCGGGCACACCGCCGTGCAGGCGCGCCGCAGTCTCCCCCAGCCCGACGCCCACCGTCGCCACGAGCAGTGACAGCCCGCTCATGCCGCCGAGGTCGGCGGCCTGCGCGAGGGTGCCCGCGCCGTGCAGCGCGCCGCCCAGGTGCCACGGGAAGATGAGGGGCCAGAGGTGCTCGACGCCGATCCACAGGGGCGGCGCGACCACCAGGGCGGGGAGGGCGGTCCGGCGCGCGAGGGTCACCGTGGCCGCGGCCCATGAGGCCACGCTCAGGCCGCCGTAGAGGCACATGAGGGTGAGCAACGCCAGGGTCGCGGGCCAGCCCATGTACGCGAAGTCGCGGAGCGTGGTCGTGACCCAGTAGAAGCCCCCCACGTACGTGAGGAAGCCCATCAGCCAGCCGAGGAGGAAGGCGCGGCGGCCGGAGCCCTCGCGAATCGCCAGCCACAGGGGCACGAGCGCCGCGAAGGCCAGCGGCCCGAGATCGAGAGGCGGAAACGCCAGGATCAGGGCCGCGGCGCCGCCGCCGACGCCGAGCGGCGCGAGCAGCCGCCTCATGTGCTGCCGGCTCACTCGTCCCGCGTGGGCGGGGTCCGCCAGCCGCCGCGGAGGCGCTCGAGGCTCCCAGAGCGTTGGAGCTCGACGAGTCGCGCGCGGGCCCGGGCCAGGCAGCCGTCGTCGAGGAGCGGGGTGCCGTCGGCGACCACGTCGAGCACCAGCAGGCCGTCGAGGGACTCGAGTTCCTCGGGAGCGAGCCCGACCGGGTCGATTCCCCGGACGTCTCCGAGGGCCGCGAGGAGCACGGCGGCTCGTCGGAACATCCTGGGCTCGGCCGCGAAGGCCGGCGAGACGACCGCGAGGTCGTAATCGCTGTGCTGCGTGTGCTCGCCGGTCGCGCGCGACCCGAAGACGACCACGGCCGACACTGGCACCGCGGCGCGCAGCCGCGCCACCACCTCGGCCGGGTCTACTGGCTCGCCAGCAGGGGTTCGACCCAGCGCAGGATCTCGTCGGCGCACCCGACCAACTCCTTGACGATGACTTCGTCGTACAGGGCCTCCGGCGCCGGGCCCCGGGGACCGGGATACCGTGCCTGGATGTAGTGGGGGTCGAGCTTCCGCGCGGCCGTGAGCACCTCGGGCGGCGGCTCCAGCCGGGCCTGGGCGTGCACGTAGTCCAGCAACTCGACGAGACTGTGCTCGCGCGCCTCGACGTGGTGGAAGAGCAACAGGGCCTTGAGCGCCTTCTCGGCCGCCTGCTGGCAATGGAACGCCGTGGGCGCGAGGAAGCCGCCGCCCGCGGCCAGGTGCGCCATGTCCCGGTCCTCGCGCGACGCGCGCCACCATGCCTCGACCGCCCGTCGCATCGACCTTCATTGTAGGAGGGCGCGGCCAGGTAGGCAAACCGGCGCGGCGGACCGCCCAGGGGACCCTAGCCTCAGGAGAAGCCGCCGCCGGGCACGCAGGACGAGGCGACGCTCGCGGCGCCGCCGCCCCGGCCCACGCAGCAGGCGGAGAGGACGCGCTCGACGCGGGACACGCCGCAGCGGGGACAGGTGGGATCCTGCTGGTCGGAGGAGCGCAGGACCAGCTCCTCGAAGACATGGCCGCAGTCGGTGCAGCGGAACTCGTAGATGGGCATCGTGACCTCGGAGGGCGGCGCCAGGCACGGCCGTGGCACCACCGTTGAGTGTGAGCCAGGGGCGCCACCGAGGGTTCGCGGGGCGCCCCCGGGCCCTGCCTTTCGGCACGATCCGACCCCTTTGGTCAGTTCGCAATTGTGCTATCCCCTGACGAGCGTTGACGTTTCTGGTTCCAGTCCCAGAATTCCTGCCACCAGCCGCTCTGGCGCACGCAGGCGAGGGCGATAGTGTGGTTGAGGTT
>JACRCY010000423.1 GCA_016218785.1 Deltaproteobacteria bacterium | reverse complement strand
TCCGGCGCATCCGGTGCGTCGACGACACCAGCGTCGTCGTCATGATGACCGCCTACGCCACGGTCGAGGAGGCGGTCGAGGCCCTGAAGCAGGGCGCCCACGAGTTCCTGAAGAAGCCCTTCGACCTGTGTGAGGTGCGCGCCCTCCTCCAGAAGGTCGAAGGCTCCACGCGGCTGCGACGCGAGCTCGAGCGCCTCCGCCGGGAGGCGGGTCGGCAGAGCACGTTCATCGGCACTTCGGCGGCCGTCCACCGGCTGCTCGAGCTGGCCGCGTCGGTGCGCGACTCCGACACCACCGTGCTCGTCACCGGCGAGAGCGGCACGGGCAAGGGCGTCCTGGCGCGCGCCATTCACGAGATGAGCTCGCGTGCCCAGGGACCGCTGGTGGAGGTCAACTGCACCTCCATCCCGTCCACCCTCTTCGAAAGCGAGCTGCTCGGCCACGAGCGGGGCGCCTTCACCGACGCGCGCTCTGCGAAGCGTGGGCTGCTCGAGCTGGCCGACGGCGGTACGGTGGTGCTCGACGAGATCGGCGAGATCCCGCTGCACGTACAGGTGAAGCTGCTGCGCTGCATCGAGGAGAAGCGGTTCCGACGGGTGGGCGGGCTGCGCGACCTCCAGGTCGACGTGCGCGTCATCGCCATCACCAACCGCGACCTCGGGGCGGCGGTCACGGAAGGGCGGTTCCGCACCGACCTCTACTACCGGCTCAAGGTCTTCCCCCTGAGCCTGCCCCCGCTGCGCCAGCGTCGCGACGACGTTGCGGTGCTGGCGCAGCACTTCGTCGAGCGAACGAACCGGCAGCTGCTCAGGTCGGTCAAGCGAGTGGCGCCGGAAGCGCTCCGGCTCATGGTCGGCTCTGACTGGCCCGGAAACGTGCGGGAGCTGCGCAATGTCATCGAGCGCTGCGCGCTGCTCGCGACCGGCGACGAGATCCTGGCCGTCCACCTGCCCGCCGAGATCCAGTCGGTCCGGAGGGCAGCGGGGCTCGACCTGTCCGAGCCCGTCGGCCTCGGCGCGGTGATGCCGCTCGCGGACACGGAGCGACGCCTCATCGAGGAGGCGCTGGCGGTGTGCGGCGCCAACCAGATGCGGGCCGCGCGCATGCTCAACATCACCCGCGACACCCTCCGCTACCGCATGAAGAAACATGGCCTCGGGTGAGTCGGAATTCAGGAGTCGGGCTGCAAGGCGGCTTCGGGCATCGGGAGCCTTGCTGCGCGAAATGGCGCATCGAGTGAGGAGTTTCACCCAGCCCGGCGTAGGTATGGTCGGCCTGGAACGACCTGGGTTCGTCGTTCCGCCAGGTTGGCAGCAGCGGGGCGGAGCGGCGGAGGGCATGGTGCTTGCAAACGTCGACACGCGTCGTGGGGCCCTGGAGAGTTCCGGGCTCGAGGGCGTCGGGAGACATCACCACAGAGGAGAGCCAGAGATGATCAAGTGGATCGTTGCCGGCATGACCATCGTGACCCTGAGCCTGGGCGGCGCCGCCCTCGCGACCAAGGAGATGGGCAAGGCCGTCGGCAAGACGGGCTGCGCGAACTGCCACGAGGGCAAGCCTGCGGACAAGAACCTCAAGGCCCCCATGAAGAAGCATTTCGAGGACTGCAAGTCCAAGGGCAAGACGGACTGCCAGGGCTGCCACGGGGGCCAGACCAAGGGCAAGAACGCCTGCTAGTCCGAGTTCCTTCGAAGTGACCAACGGTTAGCGGGAAGACGGCGACGCGCCGGAGATCCCCCTCTCCGTGCGTGTCCCGCAGGGGGGCATCCCCGCGCCGACCCGGGGTGCGTCTCCTGCCCCGGATCCTCCTGGCAGAAACCCCGTTTGACGATACAATCCCCGCTCACTCTCCCTCACGGAGCGTGGGCATTCATGCCACAGGGACCGCGGCCGATCCGGGTCCTCGTCGTCGACGACGAGAAGCTGATCCGGTGGTCGTTCAAGGAGACGCTCGAGCCCGACGGGTACGAGGTCCTCACGGCCGAGACGGCCGAGGAGGGGCTCACGCTCGTGGAGCACGAGGGGCCCGACGTCGTCTTCCTCGACATCCGGCTGCCGGGCATGTCGGGCCTCGAGGCCTTGAAGAAGCTGCGCGAGATCGACGACACGTGCGCCGTCATCATGATCACCGCCTACGCCACCGTCGACGACGCGGTGGTGGCGATGAAGCAGGGGGCGCGCGATTTCCTCAAGAAGCCGTTCGACCTCAACGAGGTCCGCGCGCTGCTCGCCAGGACCGTCGAGGAAATCACGCTGCGGCGCGAGGTGGAGCGCCTCCAGCGCCACCGACCGGGACCGGAGCCGGCGGGGCTGTCGTCCGTCATCGGTCGGTCGACGGAGATACTGCAGCTGCTCGACATGGGCGCGACCCTGGCGCGCTCCGACACCACCACGGTCCTCATCGAGGGGGAGAGCGGCACGGGCAAGGGCCTCCTGGCGCGCGCCATCCACCACGCGAGCGGCAGGACGCAGACACCGCTCGTCGAGATCAACTGCACCGCGCTCCCCGAGAACCTGGTCGAGAGCGAGATCATGGGCCACGAACGGGGCGCCTTCACCGACGCGCACTCCACCAAGCGCGGCCTGCTCGAGCTGGCGGACGGCGGCACCGTCGTGCTCGACGAGATCGGCGAGATCCCCCTGAGCGTGCAGGTCAAGCTGCTGCGCTGCATCGAGGAGAAGTGCTTCCGTCGGGTCGGCGGGCTGCGGGACCTCCACGTCGACGTCCGCATCATCGCGACCACCAACCGCGATCTGCAGCAGGCGGTGCGCGAGGGGCGCTTCCGCGAGGACCTCTACTTCCGCCTCAAGGTGTTCCCGCTGCTGCTCCCGCCGCTGCGGCGGCGCCGCGACGACATCCCCCTCCTGGCGGTCCACTTCGTCGAGGAGATGAACAAGCGTCTCTCGCGCAGCCTCAAGGGCGTGTCGCAGTCCGCGCTGCAGCTCATGCGCGAGTACGACTGGCCCGGCAACGTGCGCGAGCTGCGGAACGTGATCGAGCGGGGCGTGCTGCTGGCTTCCGGCGACCAGATCCTGCCGGGCCACCTGCCGGCCGAGCTGCGGCGCACCGGCGACGAGCCGGCCCCCGCCGGGCAGTCGGTCAGCCTGCCGCGGGGGGGCGTGTCGCTCTCCGCCGTGGAGAAGCACCTCATCGAGGAGGCGCTGGCCGCCGCCGGCGGCAACCAGGTGCGGGCGGCGCGCATGCTCAAGATCAGCCGCGACACGCTGCGCTACCGCATGAAGAAGTTCGGCCTGGCGTGACCGCCCGGGGGTCCGGGGGCGGCAACCCTGCCGCCCCCGGATCTGAAGACGACGCGGCCCAAACGGAGGATGCCATGAACCTCACCACCGTCCGCATCGAGAAGCCCGAGGAGGTCAACCTCATCCTCGGCCAGGCCCACTTCATCCGCACCGTCGAGGACGTGCACGAGGCCATCGTCACCTCGGTCCCCGGGGCCAAGTTCGGCGTGGCCTTCTGCGAGTCGTCGGGCCCGCGGCTGGTGCGCCACGGCGGCACCGATCCGGCGCTGGAGGACCTGGCGGTGCAGAACCTCCAGCAGGTCGGCGCCGGTCACACCTTCCTGGTCATGCTCGGCAACCTCTTCCCCATCCACTGCCTGCGCGCCATCCGCGAGGTGCCCGAGGTCTGCCGCATCTTCTGCGCCACGGCGAACCCGGTGGAGGTCGTGGTGGCCGAGAGCGAGCAGGGGCGCGGCATCATGGGCGTCATCGACGGCGGCACCCCCCTGGGCGTCGAGGGCCCCGAGGACGTGGCCAGGCGGAAGCAGTTCCTGCGGACGATCGGCCTGAAGCTCGGGTAGACGCGTGGAGCCCGACGGGCTCTGCGTGGCGAGCGAGCGCAGCGAGCGAGGTGGGCGGCCGCAGGCTGCGCCGAGGCCGCCCCCCGTCAGAGGCGGGTTCCATCGCGGGAGGGTATGGGAACCCTGTGGGGGTTCCCATGACGTAGGCGGCCTATCTCTCGACGGCGATGATGTGGGCCGGCTCGATGGCCGGGTCGAGGCGGACGTAGTTGAAGCTGTTCCAGCCCCACCGCTGGTCGCTGACGAGGTCGTGCGCGACGAAGCGGCCCCCGGACGGCAGGCCCAGCTCCTCGAGCGGTACGCGCACCATGCACTCGTGCGCGGCGAACGGGTCGAGGTTGACGCTGACGATGACGACGTCGGCGCGGTCGGCCGTGGCCTTGGCGTAGCAGAGGATGTGCTCGCTGTCGGTCGGGAGGAAGCGGAGGTTCGTGAACTCCTGCAGGGCGGGGTGGTCGCGCCGGATGCGGTTGACCAGCCGCACGTAGTCGCGGATGTTCCCCGGCGCCCGCCAGTCGCGGTGGCGCACCTCGTACTTCTCGGAGTCGAGGTACTCCTCGCTGCCGGCGCGGACCGCCACGTTCTCGCACAGCTCGAAGCCGGAGTAGATGCCGTACGAGGGGGAGAGCGTGGCGGCGAGCGTGAGCCGGACCTTGAACGCGGGCCGGTCCCCGCGCTGCAGGTACTCGTGCAGGATGTCGGGCGTGTTGGCGAAGAAGTTGGGGCGGAAGTACTCCTGCATCCCCGACTGGGTGAGCTCCGTCAGGTAGTCGACCAGCTCGCGCTTGCCGTTGCGCCACGTGAAGTAGGTGTAGGACTGGGTGAAGCCGATGCGCGCCAGCTCCTTCATCATGGGCGGGCGCGTGAAGGCCTCGGCCAGGAACAGCACCTCCGGGTGCCTCGCCTGGATGTCCTCGATGAGCCAGCGCCAGAAGCGGACCGGCTTGGTGTGCGGGTTGTCGACGCGGAAGAGGGTGACGCCGCGGTCGATCCACACCTGGAAGAGGCGGCGCATCTCCTTCCACAGGGCCGCGCGCGCGTCGCAGTCGAAGTTGAGCGGGTGGATGTCCTCGTACTTCTTCGGCGGGTTCTCGGCGTACTTGATGGTGCCGTCGGGGCGCCGGTAGAACCACTCGGGGTGATCGTGCACCCAGGGGTGGTCGGGGGAGCACTGCACCGCGAGGTCGAGGGCGACCTCCATGCCGAGGGTGTGGGCGCGGCGGCAGAAGCGCTCGAAGTCCGCGACCGTGCCGAGCGACGGCTCGATGGCCTCGTGGCCGCCGTGCTGGTTGCCCACGGCCCACGGGCTCCCCGGGTCGGTGGGGCCCGCGTGCAGCGCGTTGTTGCGCCCCTTGCGGTGGGTGAAGCCGATGGGGTGGACCGGGGGCAGGTAGACGACGTCGAAGCCGAGGTCGTGCAGGTCGTCGAGGCGGGCCTCGGCGTCGCGCAACGTGCCGCCGCGCGAGGGGTCGGGGCTCTGCGAGCGGGGGAACAGCTCGTACCAGGCGCCGACGCGGGCGCGGGGCCGGTCGGCGACGACCTCGAGCGGGTCGGACGTCACCGCGTCGTCGCGCGCCTGCAGCCGCCGCATGAGGTCCACGACGTCGGCCGCGCTCGCGGCCGCGTACGCCTGCCCGGGGGCCAGCCCGGGCCGCCGCAGGTCCCGCCCCACGCTGCTCAGGCGTGCGCCGTCGGCGCCGGGGCCGCGCGCCGCGGCCGCCTCGAGGAGCTTCGCCCCTTCGACGAGGGCGGAGGGGATGTCGGTGCTGCCCCCTTCGACCCGCCGGCGGAGTTCGTCGACCCAGGTGGCGTAGGGGTCGGTCCAGGCCACCAGCGAGAAGCGGTAGCGGCCGTTCTCCTCGAGCGGGAACTGCCCCTCCCACCGATCGAGGCCGGGGTTCACGGGCTCGAGCGGCGCCTCGTTCCGGGCTTCGCCGCCGTCGCGCCACCACGTGACGGCGGCGCGGATCGCGTCCGGGCCGTCGCGGAAGATGGTCGCGCGCACGCGGCACGGCTCGCCGACGATGCGCTTCACCGGGTAGCGGCCGCAGCCGAGGCTCGGCTCGACCGCGTCGATCACGATGTGCTGTTCCCTGGTCACCGGTGGTCCTCTCGGGACTGCGCCCGGGCGTCGCTGCCGCGTGGCCGCGCCGTCAGCCGCGCCCGAGTTTACCCCGGGGGCCCCGGCGGAGAGCAAGGAATCGGCGGAGGGCAGCGACGGACGGGTCTAGCGGGAGCCGTCGAACTTGTGCGAGCAGCCCGAGCCGCAGGCCTTCTCGCACTTGAGCTGGCGACGGTTCCTGCTCGGCCGGCAGTCGCCCGGGCCGAACTCCACGAGGGCGTCGTCGTCTCCCACGCGGGTACAGAGGTAGCTGCCCTCCATCTGCTCGCAGCACTCCGCCCGGATCGCCTTCTTGCCGGTCTTCGTGTAGTGGCCCTTCCAGCACTCGGAGCTGTCCGCGCTCGGCACCGGCGGCGGACTAGGTCCGGTCGCGCGCGCCGCGCTCGCGGCGAGGCCCGACACCAAGGCTAGCGCCGCGACGAATACGAGCGCCCAGCGGATCGACCTCATGGGACCTCCTGCGAAGCGGCGCCGGCGGCGCTACTTCGCCGTCACCGGCTTGAAGCCGATGGGGTACTCGACGACGTCGATGATGAACGAGGGCGCCGGCGACATGTGGAGGTCGGAGACGACCGCCAGCACGCACTTGTTGAAGGCCGGGTCGTTGATCTGCGTGCGGTTCATCTTGACGTTGGTGAAGCGGCCCGTGTTGGGCTGGATGCGGAACGCCACGGCCACGTTACCGGCGGCCGCCGGCGTGGTGCTGAGCAGATCGGCGTAGCACTTGGCGAGCGGGATCTGGGCGCCGGTCATGCGCTGCGTGATGTTGCTGCGCTGCGCCTGGCTCACGGTCGGGGTGCAGCCGGTGCTGGTCAGGAAGGCGCCGGCGAGGAGCAGGGAACCCGCGACGATGATGGTCTTGCTCATGGCGTCCCTCACTTCCCGTCCTGCTCGACGATGATGAACTCGACGCGGCGGTTCGCCTCGCGGCCGACCTCCGTCTCGTTCGGCGCGATGGGCTTGTCCGGCCCGAACCCCCTGGCGCCGAGGCGCGTCGCCGCGATCCCCTTCTTCACCAGGTACTCCATGACCGCCTCGGCGCGACGCTGCGACAGCACGCGGTTCCGCTCGGCGTCGCCGACGGCGTCGGTGTGCCCCTCGATCTGCACCTTCTTCACGCCGGGCCGCTCGGTCATCACCTTGACCACGTGGTCGAGGATCTTGAAGGAGACCTTCTTCAGGGTCGCCTTGCCGAAGTCGAACTGGATCTTCTCGGGGATGTCGATCTTCTCGACCTTCGGCTCCGGCGGCGGCGGCGGCGAGGCCTGCACCAGCAACGGCGAGAAGCCCGTCTGCTGCACGACCATGTCGGCGCAGCCGACCAGGGAGGTGACGAGGAACACAGCCAACAACGTCCGTGACATCACTGGCCTCCTCCGTGACCCCATCAGGGGTACCCAGCCAAGTGGCAATCGCGAACAGGAGAGTACCAGCCTCGCGCCGGCAATCAAGAGTCAATGTGGGACACGCGGCGCTCTACCCCGACGGCTCCGAGGACCCGCCGGCCGCATCTCGGCAACTTCGTGATGTGGGACCTGGCCGCGCGCGTGCCGCTCGGCCGCTGCGACCTCATCGCGCGGATGCAGCACAAGGTCTTCCTGCTCGACGGCGGCGGTTACAAGAACGGCCCGGGCGGCGACCTCGTCGTCCGCTGGCGGCGCTGGCGCCGGGTCCACCCCTTCACGTCGTTCTTCGCCGAGTACCGCTTCGCCCTCGCCGGTATTCCCGACGCCTACCTGGTGCGCAACCTCACCGGCATCATGGTCCCGTCGAAGGCCGACGACATCCAGCTGTTCCTGTCGGCCGACGTCGGCCACCGCAAGGGGCTGGCGGTCTGCACCGAGGAGCGGACGATCGGCGGCGGGATCCGGTTCACCTTCTTCTGATCGGGGGGACCGCCCGGCGCGGCATGCGGCGGTGCTCGAGCCAGCGCCGGCGGCGCGCCTCTGCGTCCCCCCGCGCCCCTCACGGCGGGTCCGGCAGAGCCGGCCCCGCCTCGCCCCCCTGGCTATGCCGGCTTGCGCATGAAGGCGGTGAGGAGGTCGATGGGCACGGGCACGATGGTGTTCGTGTTGGTGTTGCCCGACGACGAGATCTCGGTGAGGGTCTGCAGGTAGCGGAGCTGGAGCGCGGCGGGGTCGCGCGACAGGATGGCGGCGGCCTCCGCGAGGCGTTGCGAGGCCTGGAACTCGCCCTCGGCGTTGATGACCTTGGCGCGGCGCTCGCGCTCGACCTCGGCCTGGCGCGCCATGGCCCGCTTCATGCCGTCGGGCAGCGACACGTCGCGGACCTCCACGGCGGTGACCTTGATCCCCCACGGCTCGGTGTGGGTGTCGATGATCTGCTGGAGGCTCTGGTTGATCTTGTCGCGGTGGGCGAGCAGGTCGTCGAGCTCGGACTGGCCGATGACCGAGCGCAGCGTAGTCTGGGAGATGAGCGCCGTCGCCGAGACGAAGTTCTCGACCTTGGTGACCGCGTCGTTCGGGTTGACGACGCGGAAGTAGAGCACGGCGTCGACGGTGGTTGGCACGTTGTCCCGCGTCATCAGCTCCTGCCGCTCCACGCTCATGGTGATGACGCGCAGGTCCATGCGCACCATCTTGTCGACGACGGGGATGAGCAAGAACAGGCCGGGGCCCTTGGCGCCGATGAGCCGGCCCAGGCGGAAGACGACGCCGCGCTCGTACTCCTTGAGCACCCGCACCGAGGCCCACAGGAAGAGGAAGACGGCGACGATGATGCCCCCGACGAGCGGGGAGACGGGGAACGAGCTCATGCGGTGCCTCCCTTGGCGGCTGAGTTCGGGGCGCCGACGTCGCCCGCGGCGGGCGCGCGGCGCACGGTCAGGGTCAGCTTGTCGAGCCCCAGGACGACCACGGGATCGCCGGCGCCGATCGGCTCCTCGGCGCGTGCCTGCCACAGCTCGCCGGAGACCTGCACGGTGCCGGTGGGCCCCAGCGCGCTGCGCGCCACGCCGTGCGCGCCCACCAGCCCCTCGGCGCCGGTGACCACCGGCCGGCGGTGGGCGCGCGCCGCGGCGCCCATGGCGAAGACGAAGAAGGCGGCGAATGCGAGGGCGGTGCCCACGACGACGTACCACGAGACGCGCAGCGCGGGGGCGAGGCTGGTGTCGACGAGCATGAGGGCGCCCAGCACGAACGAGCTGA
>JACRCY010000047.1 GCA_016218785.1 Deltaproteobacteria bacterium | reverse complement strand
GCTCCGGCGCCGACGCGGGGGCGCGCGCGGGCGCTCGCAGCCGGGCAGGACGGATGTGGTCCGGCAGGTCGAGCACGAAGCGCTCGAGGGCAGCGGCGTACGGCCCGGGCCCGAGCGAGTACGCGACCCGGGCGCACGTCCCGACGGGGCCGGGCCACCAGTAGAAGTGCTCGCCCATGCTGAGGGCGGCCCGGCCGGCGAGCACTTCCTGACCCTGGCGCCACGACATGACGCAGGCGCGGCCGCCGCCGCACGGGACGGCTCGCTGCTCGATCTCCGGACACTCGGTGAAGAAGTCGATGACCACCCCGGTAGGGTTGGCCGGGTCGCGGAACTGGAGCCGCAGCCACGCCTCCGGGGGGGGCGAGACCTCTCTCAGGAACTCGGGCGCCACGACCGCGCGGCCCACGTGGTCGTCGCGCACGATGCGCGGAGTCAGAGGGAGGGGCTGCGGCGCGCTCGGGCCGGCCGGTCGCGGTGCCGGCGCCGGCCCGCACGCGGCCGAGGCCGTCGCGACGATGGCTGCCAGGAGCGCCCGCGCGCGCATGGTTACGGTGGAGCCGCGGACGAAGTCCGCAGCTCGAACCCGTCGAGGCGGACGCCGGCGCGCTGCTCAGCCTCGCGCAGCAGCGCGGTCGGGTCGGCGTCCATGACCGTGAGGTCCAGGGGGCGCAGGCGCACCTCGTTGGCGTCCGGCACGGCCACGAACTGGCCGTCGGGCGAGAAGCGCGCCACCTCGATCGCGTTGCCGGCGCGCACGATCAGCAGCGGCTCGCCCGTGGCGGCGGACCAGATGCGGACCGTCATGTCGTCGCTGCAGGTGACCAGCAGCTTGCCGTCGCGCGAGAAGCGGACGTCGTTGACCCACTGGGTGTGACCGACGAGGCGGCGGATCTCCTTGCCGGTGGCCACGTCCCAGACGAGCGCGAGGCCGCCCTTGCCCGCGGTGGCGAGCTTCGTGCCGTCGGGGGAGAAGGAGACGCCCGAGACCCAGTCGGTGTGGCCCGCGAGGGTCGCGCGCAGGGCCCCCGTGGCCGCGTCCCAGAGCCGCACGGTGCGGTCGTTGCTGACGGAGGCGAGGGTGTTGCCGTCGGGGGAGAAGGCGACCCCCAGCACGGCGTCGCCGTGGCCGCGCAGCACCAGCACCGGCTTGCCGGCCTCGACCTCCCACAGCCGGACCGTCCGGTCGTTGCTGGCCGACGCGAGCAGCCGGCCGTCGGGGCTCGCGGCGATGGCGCGCACCGCCTGCTGGTGCCCCTGCAGCACGTGGAGCGTGGCCCCGGTCACGCCGTCCCACACGCGCACGGTCGTGTCGCGCCCGGCGGAGGCCAGCCGGGCGCCGTTGCGGATGACCACGACGCCGCCGTTCACGCCGCCCGTGTGCCCCACGAAGGTGCGCGCGACCTGGCCGGTGTCGACCCGCCACAGCCGGACCATCTTGTCGAGGCCGCCGGTGGCGAGGAGCTTGCCGTCGTCGGAGAAATCGAGCGCGTCCACGGCGCCCGAGTGGCCGGCGAAGGTGCGCAGCCCCCGCCCCGGCGCGAGCCGCCACAGCCGGATGGTGCGGTCGAAGCTGGCGGTGGCGATGGTCGCCCCGTCGGCCGCGACGTCGACCCCCTGCACGAACTCGGCGTGCCCGGTGAGGCTCAGGATGGGACGCCCGCTGTGCGCCGACCACAGCCGCGCGGTCTTGTCGTGACCGGCGGAGAGGAGCAGCCGGCCGTCCGGGGTGAAGGCCAGGTTGACCACGGGGCCGCGGTGCCCGGCGAGCGTCCGCAGCAGCGTGCCGGAGCGCGGGTCCCAGAGCCGCACCTTGCCGTCGAAGCACCCGGTCGCCAGGAGCCCGCCCGTCGGCGCGAACGCGGCGCCCATGACCCCGTCGGGGTGATCGAGGACCGGCCCGGTCGGCCTGCCGTCGCGGGCACCGAAGAAGCGGACCTTCCGGTCTTGCGAGGCGGTGGCGACGGTGCTGCCGTCGGGGGAGAAGGCGACCCGCACCACCCAGTCCCGGTGACCTTCGAGGGCGCGGTGCACCTTGCCCGTGGCGAGGTCCCACACGAAGGCGCGCCGGTCGTAGCCGCCCGACGCGAGCAGGGCCCCGTCGGGCGAGAAGCGCACGCTGTGCACCGTGTCGCCGTGGGCCGTCAGGGTGGCGAGGCGAGTGCCCGCGGCCACCTCCCAGATGCCGATGGTGCGGTCGCGGCCCGCCGAGGCGAGGCGCCTGCCGTCGGCGGAGAAGGCGACCGTGAGGGTCTGCGCCGTGTGACCCTTGAGGGTGCGCACCGTCTTGCCGGTGGCCACGTCGAAGAGGCGGACCTCCTCCCCCTCGGTCGCCGCCAGCAGGGAGCCGTCGGGGGAGAAGGCGACCTGCTCGAAGGCCACCTTGCCCGCGACGACGCGCGCCAGGCTGGCGATGGCGTCGGGCCGCGCCGTGCCGATGCGCGAGGCGGCCACCAGGCGGTGGTAGGCGCTCTGCGGCTGCGACCCCGCGAAGTCGGCGTCGAACACCGGGCTCTTCGGGTGGGCGGGGTTGTGTCCCAGCGACGCGGCCGCGTAGATGGCGGCCGTCAGCAGGTCCTGGTCCTCGGCGAGGCGGTCGGCCTTCTCGGCGTAGGCCTGGGACAGGTTGTAGTTGGCGGCGAGCCGCTCGCGGTACTCCTTGGCGCGGGCCGTGGCCTCGCGCTGGCGCGCCTGCCGCTCCTGCCCGAGCGAGAGCGACACCGCCACGAGCGCGCCGATGATGACCACCAGCACCGTGGCCGCGGCGATGAAGGCCGTCTTGTTGTGGGCCGCGAAGCGCTTGAGCAGCTCCCACGGCGTGTACTCGTAGGCCCGGACCTTGCCGCCGGTCATGTACGCGTCGATCTCGGCGGCCAGGTCCTGCGCCGTCTGGTAGCGCTTGTCCGGATCGCGCTGCAGCGCCTTCTCGGCGACGGCCGCCAGCTCCGCCGGCGCCTCGGGCGCGAGCTCGCGCACCGGCTTGACGTCCACCTGCGTGGCGCGGGTGATGACGTCGGTGCCGGTCTGCCCGCTGTAGGGGGGCTTGCCGGTCAGGATCTGGTAGAGGACGGCCCCGAGGCCCCAGACGTCCGAGCGGCGGTCGATCTTGTCGACGGAGCCGGTGGCCTGCTCCGGGCTCATGTAGGCGGGCGTGCCGAGGAGCGACCCGATTTCGGTCTGGGTGGGATCGTACGCCGGCGCGGCCGGATCCTCGACCTTGGCGATGCCCCAGTCGAGGAGCACGGTCTCGCCGAACTCGCCGACCATCATGTTGGCGGGCTTGATGTCGCGGTGGACCACGCCGCGGCTGTGGGCGAAGGCGATGGCGTTGCAGGCGTCCCAGAACGAGCCGAGGCGCTTCAGGCGCTCGGCCAGGGTGGAGCACTCGGCCAGCGCCGCCGCCAGCGTCGTGCCGCGGACGAGACGCATGGTGTAGTAGAGCGTGCCGTCGCGGCGGCGGCCCACCTCGTGCACCGGCACGATGTTGGGGTGCTCCAGCCGGGCCGTGATGCGCGCCTCGCGCAGGAACCGCACGGCCGCCGGGTTGGTGCGCCGGGCGGCCGGCTGCTGGGTGTCGTACTCGTCGTCCTGCCGCTCGTGCAGGATCTTGAGCGCGATGTCGCGGCCCATGAACTCGTCGGTCGCGAGCATTACGCGGGCCTGCCCGCCGCTCCCCTGGAGCGCCTTCTCCACGTAGCGCCCCTCGTGCTCCAGGGGGAGGCGCGCCTCGGCGGCGGCCGCGGCCGCGGCGGCAGAGAGCGTGGCCGCGGTCGCGATGGGCGCCGGGGGCCCGGTGACGGGGTGCTCCGCCGTGCGGCGCAGCGGGACGGTCGCGTCGCCGGCGCCGAAGGAGCGGATGACGCGGTCCTCCGCCAGGCCGCGCTGCTCGCTCGTGAGCACGCCGCTCGCGACCAGCACCTCGCCGAGCCGGGTGCGGCCCCCCTCCGAGGCCATGGCGGCCTGCGCCACCTCCTCGGCCGTGGCCATGTCCATGTCCACCGCGCAGATGGCGAACAGGAAACGCTCCGCCGCGGTCTCGACCGGCTTCACGCCGCCTGAGTGATCGTCAGCCACGGCCCCGGATGGTGCCACAACTGGCGCCCCCGGCGCCACCGCCAGCGTGCAGGGGCAGGGCGGGCGGTCGCTCGCGCGGGTGGGGCGCTCACGCCTCCGGCAGCTCGAGCCAGGCGTCGGGCAGGCTGACGCGCACGGCGCCGTCGTGACGCTCCACGCGCACCGTGATCGGCCGATCGCCGCGGCCGATGCGCAGGGCGGCCACCATCAGCGACACGCGGTGCTCGAAGGACTGCCGGTCCACCGTCACCGAGGGGAGGTCGGCGGGCACCTCCAGCTTCACCAGGCGCGCCCGGCTCCCGCGGAGCGCGCCCTCGAGCAGCTCGCGGACCGCCACCTTCTCGCCCGTCGCCGCGGCGCCCTGGTTGCGGCCCGTCTGGCACAGCTCGTCGAGCACTCCGGCGATCCGGTTCGTCGCCCGCAGGATCGCCTCGGCGCTGGCGCGGACCTTTTCCACGGCCGCGCTCCCGTCCGCCAGGCGGCGCAGGACCTGGGCGTGGCCGCTCACCACGCTCAAGGGGCCCCGCAGGTCATGGGCGACTGCCCCGAGGTGAGACTCGATCCAGTTCTCGGTGCGGCTGGCCAAGGGTGGTCTCGTGGCGCACAGCATACCAGGACCGGGCGGTCGAGCACAGCCCGGAGCGGCGCCGACCCGCGCTTTCGGCTATCATCCCGGACTGCATGGCCGAGCTCGAAGCGCCCTTCGACCAGGCGCTCTTCCTGGTCGACGGCAACTGGTATCTCCACCGCGCCTTCAACGCGATTCCGGGCCTCACGACCCGCGCCGGGCGTCCCACCAACGCGGTCTTCGGCTTCGCCCAGATGCTCGTGAAGCTGCTGACCGACTACGTGCCCGCGTACGCGGCCGTGGTGTTCGACTCGCCCAAGCCCTCCTTCCGCCACGGGCTCTACGCCGACTACAAGGCGAAGCGGCCCCCCCTGCCCCCGGAGCTCATCGAGCAGATTCCGCTGGTCCACCAGCTCGTGGACGCCTTCTCCATGCCCCGGCTCGTAGTCGATGGGGTGGAGGCGGACGACGTCATCGCCACCCTGGCGCGCCAGGCCGAAGGGCGCGGCGTGCCCTGCGTCATCATCTCGGGCGACAAGGACCTGATGCAGCTGGTGGGGCAGGGAATCAGGCTCTTCGACACCTTCAAGGACAAGGTGTACGATCGCACTGAAGTCATTGAAAGATGGGGGGTTCCTCCTGAGCTGCTCGCGGACCTGTTCGCGCTCATGGGGGACGCGTCGGACGGCGTGCCGGGCGTCGCCGGCTGCGGCGAGAAGACCGCGAAGGGCCTCGTAACCCAGTACGGCGACATCGAGAAGGTGCTCGCGAGCAGCAGCCAGATCCCGACCAAGAAGGTGAAGGCGTCGCTCCAGGCGCCGGACGCGGCCGAGAAGCTCCGCTTGTGGAAGTCGCTGGTAACCCTCCGGGAGCAGGAGCCCCTCGAGGTCGACCTGGAATCGCTGCGGCGCCAGCGCCCCGACCTCGCCCGGCTCGAGCCGCTGCTGCGCGAGCTGGAGATGCTCAAGCTCCTCAAGACGCTCACGCCGCAGCAGAGCCTGGAGCGGGAGGAGTACCGGACCATCCTGACCGACCGCGACCTGGCCGAGGTGCTCCACGGCATCCGGGCCGCGGGCGAGTTCGCCTTCGACCTCCAGACCGACCGGCCCGAGGTCATGCGCGCGGCGGTCTGCGGGGTGGCCCTGGCCGTGGAGGCATTGCCCCCCTGCTACGTGCCGACCAGCCACCGCTACGTGGGCGCGCCGCCCCAGCTGGCCCTCTCCGTGGTCCTCGGCACCCTGCGGCCGTTTCTCGAGAACCCCGAGATCGTCAAGTACGCCCAGAACCACAAGGCCGAGGCCATGCTCCTCGCGGCGCAGGGCATCGACCTCAAGGGCGTGACCTGCGACCCCATGATCGCGAGCTACCTCATCGACGCCTCGCGACAGGCGCACGGCCTCGACACGCTCGCGCAGGAGCGGCTGGGCCACACCATGATGTCCTACAAGGACGTCTGCGGCTCGGGCCAGAAGCGGCGCCGGTTCGACGAGGTGGAGGTGGGCCTCGCCACCAGGTACGCGGCCGAGGGCGTGGACGCGGTGCTACGGGTCGCCCGGCCCCTGCGGGCCCGGATCGACGAGGACGCCGATCTCCGGCGCCTGAACGACGAGATCGAGCTGCCCCTGACGCGCATCCTGGCGATCGTCGAGCGTCACGGGGTCCGCATCGACACGAAGCACCTCGCGCAGCTCGCCGAGAGCGTGGGCACCAGGGCGTCCGACATCGAGCGCGAGGTCCACGCGCTGGCGGGCTACCCGGTCAACATCAACTCCCCCAAGCAGCTCCAGGAGCTGCTCTTCGAAAAGCTCGGGCTGCCGGTCAAGAAGCGCCTCAAGACGGGCCCCTCCACCGACGCCGAGGTGCTCGACGAGCTGCGCGAGAGCCACGCGGTGGTGGGCAAGATCCTGGAGTACCGCGAGCTGTCGAAGCTGAAGGGGACCTACATCGACGCGCTGCCGCTGCTCGTCAACCCGCGCACCGGACGGGTGCACACGAGCTTCAACCAGGCCGTGGCCGCGACCGGCCGGCTGTCGTCGTCCGACCCGAACCTGCAGAACATCCCGGTGCGGTCGGAGCTCGGGCGGGCCATCCGCCGTGCCTTCGTGGCCGACGAGGGCAGGGTGCTGGTCTCGGCCGACTACTCGCAGATCGAGCTCCGGGTGCTGGCGCACCTGTCGGGCGACGCAGTGCTCATCGACGCTTTCGAGCGGGACCAGGACGTGCACCGGCGCACCGCCGCCGAGGTCTTCGGCGTCGCGCCCGAGGAGGTCACCCACGAGCAGCGGGGCATCGCCAAGACCGTCAACTTCGGCGTGATCTACGGCCAGGGGGACTTCGGCCTGGCGCGCCAGCTCGGCATCGACCGGGAGACCGCCCGCCGCTACATCGACAGCTACTTCGGCCGGCACGGCGGGGTGCGCGACTTCATGGAGCGGGTCATCGCTCAGGCGCGCGAGACCAGGCAGGTGACCACGCTCCTCGGCCGCCGCCGCCCCATCCCCGACATCCAGTCGAAGAACGCGCAGGCGCGCGCCTACGCCGAGCGCATCGCGCGCAACACGCCGATCCAGGGCACGGCCGCCGACCTGATCAAGCTCGCCATGATCCGCATGCAGAAGCGGCTCGACGAGAACTGG
>JACRCY010000409.1 GCA_016218785.1 Deltaproteobacteria bacterium | reverse complement strand
GTGCGGAACCTCGACGCGTTCATCGGCAAGACCTACAAGTTCAAGGTCATCAAGTTCAACAAGAAGCGCGGCAACATCGTGCTCTCGCGCCGCGTGCTCCTCGAGAAGGAGCGGGCGGAGCTGAAGGAGCAGACGCTCGACCGCCTCAAGGAAGGCCAGATCGTCGAGGGGATCGTCAAGAACCTCACCGAGTACGGCGCCTTCATCGACCTCGGCGGCATCGACGGCCTGCTGCACATCACCGACATGTCGTGGGGCCGCGTGAACCACCCGTCGGAGATGTTCCAGGTCGGCGACCATGTCCGCGTGAAGGTCCTCAAGTTCAACTCGGACACCGAGCGCGTCAGCCTCGGCCTGAAGCAGATCACCGAGGACCCGTGGACCCACGCCGAGGAGAAGTACGTCCCCGGCACCGTGGTCAAGGGCAAGGTCGTCAGCCTCAAGGACTACGGCGCGTTCATCGAGCTCGAGGAGGGGATCGAGGGCCTGGTCCATATCTCCGAGATGTCGTGGACCCGCCGCGTGAAGCACCCGTCCAAGGTCGTGGCGGTGGGCGACGTGGTCGAGGCGGTCGTGCTCGACATCGACGCCAAGAACAACCGCATCTCCCTCGGCATGAAGCAGCTCGAGCCCAACCCCTACGAGGCGCTCTCGGGCAAGTACCCGCCCGGCACGCAGGTCAAGGGGCGGGTCCGCAACCTCGCCGACTTCGGCATCTTCGTCGAGATCGAGGAGGGCATCGACGGCCTGGTCCACATCAGCGACATGTCGTGGACCCAGCGCATCAAGCACCCCTCCGAGCTGTTCCAGAAGGGGGACGAGGTCGAGGCGGTCGTCCTCAACATCGATCAGGAGGGCGAGAAGCCGAAGATCTCCCTCGGCATCAAGCAGCTCATCCCCGATCCGTGGGACCGCATCCCCTTCGACTACCCCGTCGGCAAGATCCTCGAGGTCAAGGTCCTCAAGGTGCTCGACTTCGGCGCCTTCGTGGAGCTGGAGAAGGGCGTCGAGGGCCTCATCCACGTCTCCGAGATGAGCGAGGAGCGGGTCGACGATCCGCGCAACCTGCTCAAGCCCGGTCAGGCCATCAAGGCCGAGATCATCACGGTCGACACCGCCGAGCGCAAGATCGGCCTGTCGATGAAGGCCGCGCAGCGCCAGGAGGAGATCGCCGACGCGCAGGGGTACAGCTCGACCCAGAGCGCCCAGGCCACCCTCGGCGACGCCATGAAGGGCAAGCTCGAAGCCCTGAAGAAGAAGCTCGGCAAGCCTGAAGACGAGTAGTCCCCCCTCCGTTCTGCTCCCCGCGAAGCCGCGATCCGCGACGCCCCTGCGGGCGGTGCTATCATCGCGCCGTCAATGACCGCGTCGAACGCGGTCGCGGGCTCCGTCCCCCTGGTGCTCGCGCTGCTCGTCGCGTTCGCCCGGCCGGCGGCGCGATCGGCGTCCCGCCCGGTACGGGAGTCTCCTGGTCCTGTCAAGGCCACGACCCCCGGGGACTGGACGCTGACAGTAGTGAATTCAACCACTTGGATTCTTCGGGCTTGACACGGCGCGTCAAGGACCTATACTAGGGGCGTCCCAAGCAAGCGCAGGAGGTGAGTCATGTGGAGAAAGATGCTACACCTCGTGCTCGGGGGCGTTCTTCTGGCGGGCTGCTTCAGCAACGTGTCTGAAGATCCCGCGGCGCCCGTGGGGGGGACCCGCGACCGGCTGCAGCGCACGCTCGAGGTTCCCCTCGAGCCGGGCTCGTGCCGGGTAGTCGTCACCGTCGATCGGCAGTACCAGGGCGAGATGCGGCAGCGGATCGATCTGCCCGTCCTGGACGGGACCGTCGCGCTGCGCTCCCGGCCCGATGCGCTGGTGGAGATCGCAGAGCTGCGCGTGGATCTCGACGACGTCACCTTCGACGGGTCCGAGTTCCCACCCAACGGGGTGCACGTGACCGGCATCACGCTCGCCTTGCGTGACGTGGGCGAGGCCCCCGCCGAGTGGGTCGAGGGCGACACGAAGCTCCGGGCCGAGGGCGTGATCGACCTGCTCCTCGATTGGGCGGTCGTGACCGGGAACCGGGCCGCGCTGCCGCTCGGCACCCAGCAGGTCGAGGGCGTCGCCGTGGAGGTCGAGGTCTCGACCACGGACGACGGCAAGGCGCTGGTGAAGGTCCACGGCCGCCAGCACGGGGAGTTCGTCACCGCGACCGGGCTCTTCAGCATCTCGGAGCTGAGCCTGGAGCTGCGGGGCGTGGGGTAGGACGGCGTCACCGTGCACGCGGGCGCCCGTTCTCCGGTATAATCCGCGCCGTGGAGCGAATCTTCGCGCCCTGGCGCATGGCCTACATCCTGTCGGGCGACGAGCTCTCGACGGAGTGCATCTTCTGCAAGTTCCCCGCCGAGGGCGCGGCCCGCTTCCGCCACAACCTCATCCTCGTCCAGCAGCCGCACGCGTTCGTGATGATGAACCGGTACCCGTACACCAACGGGCACCTGCTGGTCGTCCCACGGACCCACGTGAGCGACCCGGCAGCGCTGCCGCCCGAGGAATACGACGCCACGATGCGCCTGCTGCGCGACGCCACCTCGGCGATAGGGCGCGCGTGCAGCCCGCACGGCTTCAACATCGGCCAGAACCTGGGACGCGTCGCGGGCGCCGGCATCGACCAGCACTGCCACTGGCACATCGTGCCGCGGTGGAACGGCGACTCGAACTTCATGCCGGTCCTGGGCGAGACGAAGGTCATCAGCGAGCACCTCGAGGCCACCTACCAGCGGCTGCTGCCCGAGCTCGCCGCCCTGGGCGAGGGGCCCGTGTAGGCGACCGGTGGGGCGCGCGCTACGCATCGGGGCGGTGCTGCTCGTCGCGACGGCCCTCGTCCTCGTCGGCATCGAGGTGGGGATGTTCATCCGCATGAACGACGCGTGGGTGACGCTGCGCTGGCCGCTGCCGCGCGGAGCCGCGGGGGCGGTGGGCGTCCTCGAGTACGAGTCGCCGGCGTGGGTTCTGTGCCTCGGGTGGATCGTGGCCGCGATCTTCGCGGTGGTCACGGTCCTGTGGTTCCCGGTCTACCTGACGCGGCGCCGCCAGGCGCGCACCGAGATCGCCCGCCTCGAGCGCGAGGTGGCCGATCTGCGCAACCTGCCGATCAAGGCGCCCGCGCCGCTCGCCGACCTGCCGCCCCCCGATGGTGAGGGCAAGGAGCAGGCGCTCGAGCCGGAGATCGGAGCCGAGGAGTAGGGGGGATGGAGCACGCCCTCGCCTACGTGCTGGTCGCGATCGGCGCGCTCGTGCTCGGGGCGCTGCTGGGGCGCTACTACGTGCCCGACGTCCGCCAGGTGAAGCGCGCCGCGCGGCAGGGGAAGTCCTACGCGCGCGCGCTGACCTACGTCCTCGGCGACGACCATGAGCGGGCCGCGACCGAGCTGGGGAAGGTCGTCGAGGAGGACGTCAGCGACGTCGAGCCCTACTTCGCCATCGGGTGCCTGTTCCGGGTGAAGGGGGAGCACGAGCGTGCGGTGCGGGTGCACCAGGCGGTGATCCTCCGGCGCGACGCCGACGCCGACACCAAGCAGCGGGCGCGCTACGAGCTGGGACTCGACTTCCTCGCCGCCGGGTTCCGGCGGCACGCGGCGCGGGCGTTCGCCGAGATCCTGCAGCACGACGGCCGCCACGCGGGCGCCCTCAAGGCGCTGTGGCGCCTGCACGAGGAGGATGGGGAGCCCGCCGAGGCGCTCCAGGCCTACCGCCAGATGTGCGAGTCCGAGGGGCAGGCCCCGGATCGCAGCATCGCGGCGCACCTGCTCGCGGAGGTGGCGGCCGCCGCGGCGCGCGCCGGAGACCTGGAGGGGGCGCGGCAGCGGCTCCTCGAGGCCGACGGGCTCGATCCCGACAACCCGCACGTCCTCAGCACCTTCGCGCAGCTGGAGCGCGCGCGGGGTCAGGCGGCCGAGGCCGCGTCGCTGTGGGCGCGCGCGCTCCGGGCAGCGCCCGACCTCGCGCCGTGGACCTACCCGCGGCTCGAGGAGGCGTTCTTCGAGACCGGCCGCTCGGCCGAGGTCGCCGAGCTCCTCGGCGGGCTGCTCGCCGTGAAGGCCACGATCCCCCTCCGGCTCTGCCGCGCCCGGCTCACGGCCGCCCGCAACCCCGAGGACGCCACGCGGGAGCTGCGGGAGCTGCTCGCCGAGGCGCCGGCGCTGCTGCCCGCGCGCGAGGAGATCGGGCGGCTGCTGCTGCACCACGGGACGCCCGAGGCGGTCCGCGCCGAGTACGAGGCGCTGCTCGAGTCGCTCAAGCGGCTGGGGCGCGGCTACCGCTGCGGGGAGTGCGGCCGCGCCATGGCGGATCTCTTCTGGCGCTGTCCCGGCTGTGGCGCCTGGGGCACGGTGCGGCTGGTGTGGGGCCGGCGCGAGGGGGAAGGCGCCGCGCCGGCGGCTGCGGCGCTCGTGGGGAAGGCCGCCGTGGCGCCGCTCCCGGCGAGCCCGCCGCGGCGCCAGCTCGCTGAGCCCACCGACGCCGGTGCCACTACGCAGAAGATCGACCCCGCGGCCGAGACCTAGTCGCGTGGGACCCGACGGGCTCCGCCCGGCGGGGTCCATCGCGGGAGGGAATGGGGAATCCTCCGACTGGCTACGGCCGTATCGAGGCCGCGATCGACTCGGACTCGCTGCGCGTGGCCTCGGGGTTACCCTGCGTGCCGAAGACCCCGAAGGCCACGCGCTCGGTGCCGAGGACGAGGTAGGTGGTCATGTGCCACGTCTCGCCGCTCTTGCCCGCCACGCCGTGGCAGCGCCCGAGCCGACGGTCGTCGCGCTGGAACACCTCGCACCCCTGCCCGAGCCACGAGGCACCCTGTCCCGCGAGGCTCTTCGCCGCACCGTGCGCCGAGAGATCCAGGAAGCGCGCGAACTCGTCGTCCCGCATCGTCGGTGCCCGCGCGAAGCCCCCCACGAGCGGCAAGACCGCCACCTGCAGGGCGTGGTCGGGCTTGCTCACCCGCTCGCCGCGCGCGAAGGAGGAGGTGCGCACCGGGATCCCCTGGAGGGTCTGTTCCTGGTCGTGGCCGGCGAGGTGGCTCCAGCCCGGCGGAAAGTCGATGGTCAGGTCGAGGTGCGTGGTGCGATACGATCCGACCGCCGGGACGGGTCGGGCGCCGAGCCGCTCCACGCAGCCGCTGACCGCGTGTCGGCCGAGCGCGGCGCCGACCACGCCCGCGGCCACGAACACGAGCGCGGCGAGGACCCGCGACGTGGCCGAGCGGCGCGCCGGAGCCGCTTCCCGTCGCCCCACGGTGGCGGCGAGATCCGCCGTGACCCCGGTCGACGCGATCGGGTGGGGGAAGGGGGTGGAGCAGCTCGCGCACGTGCCCTCCGCGCGGCGGGGCTGCATGCGGCCGCACCGGGGGCAGCGGACGAGGTCGCCGGTGGGGCGCGCCGGCCGGGCCTCGGGCGCCGGCCCCGCGCGTGGCGGCGGCGCGGCCGGCGGGATCGATCCGAGGTCGAGGGCCAGCTCACCATCGCTCGGCGCGGCACGCGGCGCGACCGGCTCCTCCTCGATGGCCGCCGGGAGGTCGGCGCTCACCGTCGGCACCGGGGACGCGCTTCGAGCCGCTGCCGGCGGGTCCGCGGCCGGATGGTGGACGACCGGTGCGGGGGGCTCGTCGAGGGCCCGCATGCGCCGCACGGTCGCGGGCTCCTCCCCCGGCGGAGGCATGGGCTTGGCCACCGGCAGGAAGGCGTCGTCGTCCGCGGTGCCGTCGAGCTCGAGCGGGTGGAGGGCGGGGGCCGGCACCGCGGGCCGGACCTCCTCGATCGGCTCCGGCAGGGGCACCGTGGGCGCGCTCCCCTCCTCCTGGAACCGCAGGAGCGCCTCGCCGATGCGTTGCAGGTTCCCGATGGTGCGCGGGGTGGCGCCGTCGAGGGTGAGCGCGTGGATGAGCTCGCCGATGCGCTCGGCCCGCAGCGGGGCGTCGCCGACGTCGCGGAGCAGGCTCTCGGCGCCGCGGCGGTAGACCGGCAGATGCGACTCGGGGAGCCCGCGTGCGCGCAGCCACTGCGTGAAGGCGTACAGGTCCACGGAGCACCGCGCGCGGTCCGAGCGGAGCCGTTGCCGGGCCGCTGCGCCCCTGCAGGCTGAGCGTAGGCTGGCTCCGGCGAGGCTGTCAATTCCGCGGCCGGCCTCTATAGTCGGGGCAATGAGCCGGATCGACGCCCTGCGCGAGCTCCTCGCGGAGATGCCCGAAGACGCCTTCACGCGCTACGCCCTCGCCATGCAGCTCCGCCAGGAGGATCGCCTCGCCGAGGCCATGGCGGAGTTCCGCATGCTGCTCGAGCGCCGCCCCGACTACACCGCCGCCTACCTCATGGCCGGCCAGTGCGCCGAGGACCTGGGCGAGCGCGAGGAGGCGGCGCGCATCTTCCGCCTGGGCGTCGAGGCCTGCGCGCGGGCGGGTGAAGCGCACGCCAGCACGAAGTGCGCGGAGGCGCTCGCCGACCTGGAGGGGTAGGGCACGGGGGGGCAGGAGGGGAGGCGTGGGGCGGCATCTGCTATGCTGCCCCTGCATGCGGCGCGCCCTCGCTGTCGCCCTCCTGTGTGGCGCGAGCCTCGGCGTGGCGGGCGCCGAGGGGCAGCCCGCCGCGTCCGCGCCCGCCGATCCGGCGCCCGCGCGGCTCGCCATCCCGCGGCTCCCCGACCGGGCGCCGCGTACGGCCGACTACACGATCCACGTCGAGGTCGACCCGCGGCGCCACACCCTCTCGGGCCAGGAGACCATCACCTGGCGCAACCCGACCGGCGCGGCGACCGCGGAGCTGTGGCTCCACCTCTACCTGAACGGCTTCAAGCACGGGCGCACCTCGCTCATGCGCGAGCGGGCCCGCGAGGGGCTCCCGCTGGCGGGCGCGGGCGAGTGGGGGAGCATCGACGTGAGGCGGCTCCGGGCCCAGGGGCGCGATCTCACGGCGGCGCTGCGCTTCGAGCGTCCCGACGACGGCAACGCGGACGACGAGACCGTCGCCCGCGTGACGCTCCCGCAGCCGGTCCCCCCGCGCGGCGAGGTCGTGGTCGAGATCGACTTCACCGCCGTGCTCCCGCGGGCCCAGCTGCGCACCGGCCACGCCGGGCCGGACTTCCACCTCGTGGCGCAGTGGTTCCCCAAGCTGGGCGTGCTCGAGGGGGAACGGTGGATCTGCCACCAGCTCCATCAGACGAGCGAGTTCTACTCGGACTTCGGGCGCTACGACGTCTGGATCACGGTCCCCCTGGGCTACCAGGTGGCCGCCACGGGCCAGCTCACGGGGCGGCCAACGCCGCTCCAGCTCGACCGGGTGGCGCACCGTTTCGAGCAGGAGGACGTGCACGACTTTGCGTTCGTCGTGGCGCGGGGCCTACATGACCTGCGCCGGACCTACGTGGCGGCCGAGCACCGCGACGGCGCCGCCGAGGGGCGGCTGCTGCGCTTCGGGGTGCCGCCCGACGACGTGCCGCTCACCGACGTGGAGGTCCGGCTGCTCGTGGCGACCGACCACGTCGGTCAGGCCGACCGGGTCTTCGCGGCCGCGTTCCGGGCGCTCACCGACATGGGCTACGCGTACGGCCGGTACCCGTACCACACGCTCACGATCGTCGACCCGCCGGTGGCGGCGTTCGCGGTCGGTGGCATGGAGTACCCGACGCTGGTCACCTCCCAGAGCACGCACTTCGCCCGCGGTCCCGAGGAGGGACCGGAGCACACGGTGCTGCACGAGATCGCCCACCAGCACTTCTACGGGCTGCTGGCGTCGAACGAGGTGGACGAGGCCTGGCTCGACGAGGGCTTCACGAACTACGCCGCCGGCCGCGTGCTCGAGCGCCACTTCGGCGACATCCCGCGCCTGACGAGCTACGACGGGATCCCGCTCGCGGTGCGGCCCATCGCCGGCGACCGACGCAGCCTGCCCCTGTACGCGCTGTGGCGCGACGCGCCCCACGCGACCTGGGCCCGCGCCGTGACGGTCCCCTTCGTGTCGGCCTGGGAGGACGAGGTCCTCGCCCAGGGGCGGGTGGACGAGCTGCGCCGCCCGGCCTGGGCCTTCCTCGGCAGCGCCAGCTACTCGTACAACGCCTACACCCGGCCGATGCTCCTCCTGCGGACCCTGGAGGGACTGCTCGGCCCCGACCTGATGTCCCGGGTGATGCGCACCTATGCGGCGCGGCACCGGTTCGGGCACCCGCGGAGCGAGGACTTCCGCCGCGCGCTGGCCGAGGCGGAGGTGCCGGCGGCCGTCTCCCTCTGGGACCAGGTGCTCGGCGGGAGGGATGAGCTGGACTACGCCGTCACCTCGCTGCGGAGCGAGCGACCCGCGGCGAGGGGGGAGGGGCCCCCGCAGGGGAAGGGGCCCGCGAACGGGGAGGGAGGTGCCGGGAGCGGCGACTCCTTCGAGTCGGAGGTGACCGTGCGCCGGCTCGGCGACGTGCGGGCGCCGGTGGAGGTCGAGGTGCGCTTCGAGGGGGGCGAGCGCGTGACGGAGCGCTGGGACGGCGAGGCCACCTGGCAGCGCTTCCGCTACTCACGCCCGTTCCGGGTCGCGTCGGCCCGCGTCGACCCGCGCGGCCTGCTGGCGCTCGACCGGATGGCGAGCAACAACGGCCGCGCGCTCGTGCTCGACCGCCGCCCGGCTGCCCGCCACGGTGCGCGCGTCCTCCTCTGGTTGCAGCAGGTGCTGGCGTTCGCCGGAGGGGCGTCGTGACCGGCCTGCAGGCGCTCCGCCAGGGGCTCCAGGCCGCGCGGCGCGGCTGGCGCTACGTCGTCTACGCGTGGCTCCTCGACCTCGTCGTGGCCGCGCTGGTCGCGCTGCCTTTCGTGCTGGCGCTCGACGGGGCCGCGGCCGCGACCGGCGGCGGCGCGGCGCTCGCGGCACGGTTCGACGAGCGCTTCTTCGCCGAGTTCGCCGCGACCCAACCCGCCCTCCACGCCCACTGGGACCTGCGGCTGGCGCTGTGCACCGCCGCGGCCGTGCTGCTGCACGCCTTCTGCGCCGGCGGCCTCATCGAGGTCCTGGCGCGTCGGGGCGCCCGGGGAGAGCCGGGCCCGGTCACGGTGCGGATCTTCCTCGTCACCTGCGTGGAGCATGCCAGCCGCATGATCGCGATCAGCGTGCTCGCCGGGCTCCTGCTGGCGCTCCTCGGGGCGCTGCTGCACGGCCTGATCGGGGGCCGCATGGAGGGCTGGCTGGCGGACGTGCCGCGCGAGCGCACCCGGCTGCTGCTGACGCTCGCGCCCGGGGTCGCCTACCTGCTCCTCCTGGCCGTCGTCGCCACCTGGGCCGACCTCGCCCGGGCCTGCGTCGTGCTCGGGGAGCGCGAGGTCCTGCCGGCCCTCGGCCGGGGCGCGCGGATCCTGGGGCGGCGCGCCGGCGCCCTCGGCGTCATGGGCCTCGCGGCCCTCGCGCTGCAGCTCGCCGCGCTCGTCGCCTTCGTGGGTTGTGACGCCGTGGTGCCGCAGGGACGCTGGGGCGGCATCCTCCTCGTGATCGTGGCGGCGCAGGGGCTGATGCTCTGGCGCCACGGCGTGCGCGTCGCCGTGATCGCGGCGACGGCGCGGCTGTGCCGCGACGATCTGGCCGCGCGCGCCAGTCGGCCGACGGTCGGGGACGAAGTGATCGCGGAGGTTGCCGCACCCGAGACGCCCTGATAGGCTCGCCGGGTAGGGAGGGCCCCATGGAGGTCGGCAAGTTCGTGCACGAGCGGCTCCTCGACCCGTCGCTGGGCCTCGGCAACCCCGTGGCCGGCGACCTGGTCGACTGGGTGCGCGGCCTGCTCCCGGGGCGGGTCGACGATCTGCTCGGCGACATCTGGAGCAAGCGCGACCGGATCGAGGGGTACCTCTGGCTGGTGGTGGGGAAGTCGGGCGCGTACCGCATCAAGTGCCGCTGGGCCATCGAGGACTACCTGGCGGGCGAGGTGGAGCAGGCCGAGCTCCACCTGATGCGCGCCAAGTGGGACCTCAACGAGTGGGCCCTCGCCCACTACCTGCTCGGGATCATGTACCTCGGGCAGGCGCGCTACCACGAGTCGCTGATCGAGCTGGAGCAGGCGCAGCGCTTCGAGCCGTACGACAAGGGGCGCATCCAGTCCGCGATCGAGCTCGTGCAACAGACCGCCGCCGCGCAGCAACACACCTGACGTGGACGTTGCCCGGACTGGGTCGGGGCCCTACTTCATCGCGACCACGTAGTCGTGCGAGAAGCACACGTCGCCGGACTTGGTCTCGGCGTAGACCGAGAAGGCAACGAGGCGGCGCTCGGCCTCGAAGCCGGCGCGGGTGGGGCTGACGGAGTAGCCGGCCACGTCGCTGCAGGGGGCCTCCTTGCCGAGCTTGAGGCTCCAGGTGCCGAGCTTGCGGCTCCCCTTCATGGCCTCGAAGCGGACCTTGCCGTCCGCCACGCGCACGGTGAAGCCGAAATCGCCCTGGCTGAACACGCCCTCGAAGGAGGGGGGCGGATCGGAGGGCGCGCGGCGCAGCGCCGTGCGCTCGGAGTTGCGCTTCACGCGGCCCATGCGGCGGAAGGCGCCCTCCTCGAGGATCTTGGCCGCCTCGGCGTAGCTCTTGCGGGCGCGCTCCGCGTCGCGCGCGGGCGCGAAGAGCGCGATGCGGCGCCGAAGGACGCCGGCGCCGTCGAACAGGGCGAGCGAGCCGCTGGCGCCCGCCTCGCCCGCCGGGTTCAGGCTGGCGATGGCCACCTGCTTGCCGTCGCCGGAGATGGCCGGCGAGAGGAGCTGGACCTGCATGGCCTGCCGGGCCGGGTCGGCGCCGCCGGCCACCGGTGCGAGGAGGGCGCAGACGCGCGCGGCGCGCGCCGCGGCGCAGCGGCGGGAGCAACGGGGCTGGGTCGCGAGGGGCATCTCGAGCTCCTTGGCTGGTTGTCCGGTACGTAGCCCGGCATCGCCGCCCGAGTCAACAGGAACGCGGCGGTGGTGTATGCTCCGAGGCCGGAATTGGGGCAAGGACCGGGTGAGCCGCTTCGACGACATGGTGGCGGAGCTGCGCCGCGAGTTCCGCACCTTCCGCCTGGTACCCAAGGAGCGCTCCCCCGTGATGCGGGTGCTCTACCGCGCGCTCCTGATGCCGCTCTGGTGCCCGGACTTCATGGCCTCGTACACCACGGTGCTCGGGTCGTGGGTCTACATGCCGGCGCGCCTCATCGGCACCGACGATGGCTACGGCGTGCTGCGGCACGAGCGCGTCCACATGCGCGACTGCTTCCGCACGGGCGTGCTCCCGTTCGCCGTCTCGTACGTGCTCCTCCTGCCGGCGGTGCTGACGCTGCGGTCGGTCTGGGAGATGCGCGGGTACGCCGAGACCATGCGGGTGGAGCTGGAGCGGGAGGGGCGCATCTCCGACGAGACGCTCGCGCACGTCGAGCGCCAGTTCACGTCGTCCAGCTACCTGTGGATGTGCCCCTTCCCGGGCCTCGTGCGGCGCTGGGTGCGGCGGACCCGGGACCGGGTGGTCGCCGGCGTGGGCTGACCGGGGCCCGGAGGCGAGGCGGATGGCGTGCAGGGGAGGCCGGGCATGCGGTTCTGCTTGACGCGGCGGTCCGGCTACGTTACCCGTCCTTCAGGCCACCGTTCTTCAGTCGCATCGGGAGGGTGAGGATGTCGAGCGACGACTTTGTCCTGTTGCCGGGCCGCCACGGGGACCCCTTCGCGCGCGAGGTGGCGCGCTACCTGGAGCGGGGGCTCTGTCCCGTGGAGTTCGTCGAGTTCCGCGACGACGGCGGCCCCATGAGCGGCGAGACCAAGATCGAGATCCGCCAGAACATCCGCGGCAAGCACGCCTACGTGCTGTGGAGCATCGCCTTCACCAACTACGAGCTGATGCAGGTGCTGCAGCTCATCGACACCGCGCGCCTCTCGTGCGGGGCGCGGAGCGTGAGCCTGATCTGCCCCGAGCTGCCCTGCGCCAGGCAGGACAAGACGCACGAGCGCCGCGAGTCGCTCAGCTCGCGCCTGGTGGCCCGCCTGCTCGAGTACGTCGGGCTCGACGAGGTGATGACCTGCGACCTCCACTCCGACCAGATCGAGGGGCACTTCCGCATTCCCCTCGACCACATCCGCACGCGGCCCGTCTGGGGGCACTACATCGCCCGGCGCTACAAGGAGTGGATGACCGACTACGGGCTGGCCGCCGAGGGCGCCGACCTCGTCCTCGGCGTCCCCGACGCCGGCGCGTCGCGCGCGGTGCGCGAGCTGTCCGACGACGTGGGGCGCAACCTCAAGACCTCCGCCAGGAAGATCAAGATCCAGCTCTGCCACCACGACAAGATGCGGCTCTGGGAGCGCCCCCACGAGGTGCAGACGCACGGCCTGCTCGGCAACGTACGCGGCAAGGTGGTCTGGTTCTCCGACGACCTCCTCTCGTCGGGCGGCACGCTCTTCGCGGCGGCGGCGGCGGCGCGGGCCAACGGCGCCCGCTACGTCGCCTGCTCGGTGACGCACGCGCACGGCTTCGATCGGACCGACGCCGACGGCGTGCTCAAGGGCTTCGCCGAGGCGCTCCACGAGTCCTCCATCGACGAGCTGTGCGTGACCGACACCCACCCGCGCTTCCTGGAGCGCGTCCGGCGCGACCCGCTCCTCGCGGCCAAGACGACGGTGCTGGCGGTCACGCCCCTGTTCGGCGAGGACATACAGCGCCTCCGCAGCGGCAACACCATCAAGGAGATGATGAAGGAGATCCCCGACTACGGCCGCCTCTACACCGTGGCGCACGAGCCCGACCCGCGGCCGCGGCTGCGGCCGCCCGCCTGAGCCGATTCTCCATGGCGCACGACCACGTCGCGCTGGCGAGCCGGCTCCTCGGAGGGGCAGGGCCGCCGTCCGCCGACTCGGCGGCGGCGCGCGTGGGGAGTCGCCTCGGCGCGGTCGTGGACGACGTGGCCCTGCGGGTGATCGCGGGGATCTTCCTCGCGTCCCACCGCCGGGGGGTGGACGACGGCGGGCACGGACCGCTGGTGAGCGCCTGGCAGGCGCACGCCGACGCGGCGGCGCGCGACCCGCAGCCCTTCTTCCCGCGGCCCGGCGTGCCCGGCGTGACGCGCGTGCGGGGGGGCTCCCTCGACGGCGGCTGGGTCGAGGACCTGAGCTTCGGGAGCGACTACGCGCCGGAGCGCGACACCGCGCGGGCGGTGCTCGACCAGTACCCCGACAACGCCGTGGCCCGCGCCCGCCACTACCGCCACGCCGCGGCCGGGCACGCCGCCGTCGTGTGCCTGCACACCTGGGCCGGCGGCCGCCACGTCATCGACGCGGCCGTGTTCCGGGCGAAGTGGCTGTTCGCCCTGGGCCTCGACGTCTATCTCTACGTCCAGCCGTACCACGGCGCGCGGCGTCCCCGGCGGACGCTGCTGCGCGGCACCCTGCACCCCTCGACCAACGTCACGCGCACCAACGAGGCGTTCCTGCAGACCGCCTGGGAGGTACGGGCCCTGCTCGCGTGGCACCAGGCCGAGGCTGGCCGCGGCGGCGGCGTCATGGGCGCCAGCCTCGGCGGCTACGGCGCGGCGATGCTGGCGTCGGTCGCGCCCGAGATCGAGTTCGTGATCGCCATGCTCCCGGTCGCCGACATGGCGGCGCTGATGTGGGCACATGGCGCGGGGACCGAGGCGCGGGAGCGCGCCCTGGCGCGCGGCATGACCTTCGAGCGCTTCTGCCGGCTCATGGCGGTGCACTCGCCGCTCGCCCGGCCGCGGCCCGCCCTCCCGAAGGAGCGGCTCCTGGTCGTCGCGGGGCGCGGGGACCGCATCGTGCCGCCGGTGCACGCCGAGGTCCTCTGGGAGCACTGGGACCGTCCGGCCATCCACTGGTTCCCGGGAGGGCACCTGACGCACTTCGGCCGCGGCGGCTACCTCGACGCGGTGCGGACGCACCTCGAGCGGCTGGGCGTGGTGGCTGCCGCGGCCGACCGCGGCGTCTGACCCCGCGCTCGAGGTGCAGGGGTCAGCGCGCGAACGCCGTCGCTACCTGGTGCGGGGCCTGAGGATGTCGGAGAGCAGGTCGGGCTTGCCCGCGTCGCGCACGAGGTGCGGCTGGCGCTCGCCGCCCCGCCAGTCGACCCGGCAGGAGCGGATGAAGTCGCCGTTCTCGACCAGCAGCTCGACGGGGCGACGGGCGGCGGCGCTCGCCTTGAGCGCGTCGCGCAGCACGGTCGTCGAGTACTTGCGGCCGTCCACGGCCACGAGCTTCATGCCGGGCGCCACCCCGGCCGGGGCGGTGGGCGAGCGCCGCAACCGTGTAGGCCAGGTCCTCGCGGGCGACCTCGGCGTCCACGAGACCGCTGCGCGCGGTGAGCACGAAACCGAGGTAGGAGGCGGCACGATCCGACCCCTTTGGTCAGTTCGCAATTGTGCTATCCCCTGACGAGCATTGACGTTTCTGGTTCCAGTCCCAGAATTCCTGCCACCAGCCGCTCTGGCGCACGCAGGCGAGGGCGATGGTGTGGTTGAGGTTG
>JACRCY010000046.1 GCA_016218785.1 Deltaproteobacteria bacterium | reverse complement strand
GTACACCACCTTCTGGGACAAGGAGCTGGAGCGGATCATCGCCATGGACCTCTGGGGCCAGACGACCCAGCTCCCCAAGGGCTACCTGACGGTCAAGTACCAGTTCAACACCCGGCAGGGTGCGGGGCGCCGCGACAAGGACGGCAACAAGGTTGGCCGCTACGTGAACGGCAAGCTCGAGGAGACCATCATCCCGCCCATCGCGTTCGGCGGCGTGCTCAACCAGGGGCAGCCGAACGAGGTCAACAAGCCGTGCCTGCTGAAGGACTACAGCGACTGCCTGCTCGCGTTCGACCCGGGCGCCTCGGGCCAGGGGGGCAGCCACGAGATCATGATCTCGTACGGCGTCACCGGCCGCCTCGACTACTACCTGCAGATCCCGACGCAGTACCACACCGTCAGGTTCAACCCGCGGATGCTGGCCATCGACCCCTTCTTCGCCGCGGCCGCCGGGATCACCGACCAGCCGCTCGATCGCCGGACCGTCGACACGTTCTACAACTTCGTCCAGCGCCTGGGCCGCCCCGCACCGTACGAGCGGGCCCACCTTGCCTTGGGGCTCGGCGACATCAACACCGGCTTCTCGTGGAACTTCCTCCGCACCAAGTGGATCTCGTCGGCGCTGACCTACCGGCTCTACCTGCCGACCGCGCGCCTCGCGAACCCCGACAACTCGCTGGCCTTCTTCACCGGCCCCGACCTCGATGCCGGCAACCACGCCTTCGCCATGGGCGCGGGCATGGGGCACGACTTCCGGCTGCCGAACTTCATCCACAAGAACATCGAGATCGTGATCTCGCTGGAGTGGAACTTCGCCTACGCGTTCCCCTGGGAGCGCCCGTACCCGTCGGCGTGCCCCAACGTCTACCTGCCGCCCCCCGCGACGCCCGACGGCTGCCGCGGGTTTCGCCCGCCCGAGGCCGGCGCCTCGGCGCTCTTCGATCCGAACCACACGAGCTTCCCCGACCTCTCGCAGATGCGCGCGCAGGGCTCGACCTACACCTACACGCCGGGCTTCTCGCAGGACGTCTCCGCCACCCTGAACCTCAGCTTCTGGGGCGTGGGCGTGGGCGTGGGCGTCGGCCAGAGCTGGGCGCAGAAGCCTGAGATCGACGGCGACCCCGCCTTCATTGCGATGGTCGACGGGCTGCAGCTCGTGGCGCCCATGCGGACCACCGCGATGAAGGTGGCGCTGCACGTGCCGCTCTTCCCGCTCAACCTGCCGGCCACGCTCACGCTCCAGTACCAGCACGACCTCTACGGCGCGAACGCGATCTACTACAAGAACAACTTCTACGTGACGCTGCAGGGGTACATCCCCGACGCGGCGCTGTTCAACCGCGACCGCCGCAAGTAGCGGCGCGCGCGGGGCAGACGGTTTGACGCCACCCGGGCAGCCGGGGTAGCGTGGAGACGATCCCGAGGGAGGGTACGATGAAGCGAAGCGCGTTCGTTGCGTCGATGGCAGTTGTGGCCCTGCTCGGCTGCGGTGGCGGAGGCTCGACCCCGCAGCAGGACGCCTCGACGCCCGGCACCAAGCTGGTCGGCGAGGCGTGTACAGGCAACGGCGACTGCGTGAGCCTGCAGTGCCTGACCGACGACGTGGCCAAGACGCTGCTGCAGCACGACGTCTACACCCATGGCGGCTACTGCATCAAGTTCCCCTGCGACCCGGCCCGGAACGACGCCGACTGCGGCCAGGGCGCGCACTGCTTCGACGGCACGCCCTACGGCGCCGACATGTGGATCTGCCTGAAGACCTGCGACACCGGGAGCGCGACGGAGTGCGGCCGCGCGGACTACGAGTGCTTCGAGGACATCCTTGGTGCCGCCGACGGCGGCGTCGCCCGCTGGGGGTGCATCCCGGTGGGCCTGATCCAGTTCGACGGCGGCGTCGACGCGGCCCCGCCGGAGGACGCCGGCACCGACTAGCCCGCAGCCCTGTCGCGGGGACCCCGACCGGCGCCGCCGCCGACACCATCCCCGACGGGGGCCGCCCCGATGGACCGGGTGGCTGCGCCGACGGTCGGGGCCTCAATCACCGCGATGACGCACATCCCGCTGTACACCTACCGCAACAAGACGTTCCAGAAGACGATCTGACCCGCCCGCGGGACCGCTTGGTCGCGGCGTCCGCGGGTGGCCCGCCGCAGGGTCGGCCCGCGGGCGTCGCGGTATCCGTAGGCGCAGAACCCTCCAGCTCAAGCCCTCGGTGACGACCACCGCTTTGACGGATCTTTCGGCAGCGCTATCATTGGATCTGTATGGTCCTCCGTGGGTTGGAAAATGTGCTGCGTGAGGCTGACGAGTACTTCATGGGAACGTCCCGCATCCAGAAGACTGCCCGCGAGCTCGCAGCGCGGTTGCGCGCTGCGAACGTCGATTTCGCCATCGCGGGCGCGCTGGCCCTGAACGTCCACGGGGTCGTGCGCATGACCGAGGATGTGGACGTGCTCATCACGCGGGACGGCCTGCGTCGGTTCAAGGACACTTGGCTCGGGCGTGGCTACGTCGAGATCCGCCCGGGCGGGAAGCCGATCCGCAACACCGAGACCCTGGTGAAGATCGACTTCCTGGTGACCGGCGATTACCCGGGCGACGGCTTGCCCAAGCCGGTGAGCTTCCCCGTGCCCGCGGCGGCAGCAGTCGAGACCGACGACTACCCGGTGCTGTCATTGCCACGCCTCGTCGAGCTGAAGCTGGCCTCGGGCATGACGGCGAAAGACCGGTTGCGGGACCTCGATGACGTGATGCGCTTGGTCCGCTCGCGCCACCTGCCGCGTGAGCTCCAGGATGAGCTGGACCCGTATGTACGAGAGAAGTTCCTGGAGCTCTGGCAGCTCGCCGTAGCCCCGGAGCCCGAGTACTGACCACGCGCCCATCGGGGGCAGAAGCCACTGCCACCCCCAAAGGAACGGGACTCGCTGGCGAGCCCGTCGAGCACCGGCGAGTGCAGCGCCGCCGCCGTGCCCATCACCGACGGGGGCGACTATTCGTCTTCGCGCGGCCCCAGCGCCTCGTTCAGGCGCTGCAGGTAGGAGGTCACCACCAGGCGCGGGTCGAGCTTCAGGTAGCGCGCGTACTCGGCGAGGAAGCCGCGCACGTAGACCAGGGCCGGCAGGGCCCGGAAGTTCTCCGCCTCGAGGTTGCGGAGGTGGGGCACCCCGATCTTGGTCTTCTGCGAGATGTCGGCGAGCTCGATGCGCCGCGACTCGCGGACGCGCCGCAGCAGGTCGCCCGAGAAGACCGTCGCGGGCCCCAGCTCCGGCTCGGGGTCGTGGGGCGGCAGGGGCGGGGGCGGCGGCTCGGCCAGGGGGGGCGGCGGCAGCCCGGGCACCGGCGTCTGCGGCCGGCGGGTGGGGTGCCCGTCGGGGAACAGCTCCAGCTCGTAGCGGCGCCGGCGGTCGGGCGCGATCAGGGTGTCGTAGGCCTCCTCGATGCGTCGCGCCAGGGCGTCGAGGTCCTCGCGGCCGAACAGCCCGCGCACCACCATCGAGTCGGGGGCGTAGACCTCGCGCACGCGGCGGTGGGCCCGCCGGATCTCCTCGTCGCTGGCGCCTGGATCGACCTCGAGGATGTCGAAGTAATTCTGCTGGTCCCAGTGGCGCGGCGGGGCCCCCAGCGCGTGCCGCAGCGAGTCCGTCCCCTCGAGGGCCAGCACCTTGCGGGCGATGCGCTCCAGGTTCTTGGTCACCTTGGCATCGGGGTACTCGACCGCCACCGGACGGCAGCGCCGCACTGCCACGCGGGCGGCCTCGTCGAACTCGATGGAGCCGAGGTAGTCGAAGGTCACCCCGAGGCGGCGGCGCGCGGCCGAGCGCATCGCGGGGCCGAGGTCGGTGTCGTCGCGCGTGCGCGCCTGGTTGATCACCAGCCGCGGCCGGAACGACTGGACCTCGCGGCGCAGGGTCTCGCCCAGGGCCGGATCGAGCGCCTCGGCGAGGTCGCACAGGTCGAGGGGCGCCGGGATGCCCCCCTCGCTGCGGGCGTGGGCCACCAGCCGCTCGCTCTGCGGCATGCTGCGCAGCCGCCGCATGAAGGCGCACTTGACGAAGCGGTACGCCCCCTCGACCGAGCCGGGCTCGGGCACGGCCACGACCACGCCCACGTCGGCCGCGAGGAAGAGGTCGAGCACGTTGAAGCCGGCGCCCGGGGCCAGGTCGAGCAGCACGTAGTCGGACGGGAGCTCGCGCGCCTGCTGCAGCAGCCGCGCCTTCTGGGCCGGCTTGGGGTTGGCCGCGCCCGCCGGATCGCGCTCGCCGGCGATGAGGCCCAGGCCCGCGATGGGGGTGTCGACCACCACGTCCTCGAGCCGCGCCACGCGGCGCTCGACGAAGTCGGCGAGCGTGCGACTGTGACGCTCCGCGCCGAGCATGGTGTGCAGGTTGGCGCAGCCGAGGTTGCCGTCGAGGAGCACCACCCGCTTGCCGATCTGCGCCAGGAAGATGCCCAGGTTGGCGCACAGCAGGCTCTTGCCCACGCCCCCCTTGCCCGAGGCGAAGGCGACCACGCGCCGTCCGTAGCGCTGGGAGCGGGTGGCGATGAGCTCGAGCTGCTCGAGCGGCGAGCCGTCCTCGGAGAGAGGCGTCGCCGACTCCTCGTCGTCCTCTTCGATCAGAGGATCGAGGACGGCCCCGGGATCGAGGGGGTCGACCGGCGGCGGGTCGCGACCCGATTCGTCGCTCGTGCTCATGATGGTCGCGGCGGCGCCCGCCTACTCCTCGAGTTCGACGTTCCAGTACGACGCGTCGACCAGCGTGAGGTACGGCAGCCACTCCTGGTAGCGGATGTTGCCGCCGGGCGCGCGGAAGCTCCAGATCGGGCGCGTCGGCGCGCGCCGGAGGCGCATCCCCGCCTGGGCCGGAGTCCGGCCCCCCTTGCGCAGGTTGCACTCGTAGCAGCAGCACACCACGTTCTCCCAGGTGGTCCGGCCTCCCTGGCTGCGGGGCACCACGTGGTCGAGGTTGAGGCCGTGGCGGGGCCGCCTGAGGCCGCAGTACTGACAGGTGTCGTCGTCGCGGGCGTAGATGTTGAGGCGGCTGAAGCGCACCTTGGCGCGCGGCACGCGGTTGAACATCTGCAGCACGATGACCCGCGGTACGGCGATGACCCGCGTCGGGGTGTGCACCAGGTCGGCGCCGGCGGCGGCGCCCAGGGCGGCCCAGCTCTCGAAGTCGAAGGTCTGGAACTCGCGGTCGATGGCCCGGACCACGCCCGCGTACAGGAGGCTCAGGGCCCGTTTCGCGGTCGTGACGTGGACCGGCTGGAACGAGCGGTTGAGGACGAGGACGGCAGAGGACAGCATCGGGGCTCAGCTCTCGTGGTCGAAGGGGCCGGCCGCGGCCACCGCGGCGGCGACCGCGGCCAGCTCGGCGTCGGTGAGGGTGCGCGCGTCCAGCAGCAGGCGCTCGTCGGCGATGCGCCCGACCACCGCCGGGTCGCGCGTGCGGAGCCGCCCGTCGAGCGCGGCGGCGCTGGCGCCGGCGGCGTGCAGGGCCACGGCGCAGGAGTCGGGCGCCGCGAGCGGCAGCGCGCCCCCGCCGACGGCCGACTGCACGCGGGTGACCGCCACGGTCAGCCGCCCGGACGCGTGGCCGGCGGCGAGCGCCGCCGTGATCGCGTCCTTGAGCGCGGTGGCCCGCCGCTCCAGCTCGGCGAACGGGGTGGCCAGCATGCCCAAGGCGGGGATCTCGCGCTCCCGGCCGTCGCGGTAGAGCCGGAGGGTCCCCTCGAGGGCCGCGAGGGCGAGCTTGTCGGGCCGCACTGCGCGCATCAGCGGGTGGCGGCGGATCTCCGCGAGCGCCGCGCTCCGGCCGCAGATGATACCCGCCTGCGGGCCGCCCAGGAGCTTGTCGCCGCTGAAGGTGCAGACGTCGGCGCCGGCAGCCAGTGTCTCGGCCACGGTCGGCTCGCGCGGCAGGCCGTAGGCCGCGAGATCGACGAGGCACCCCGAGCCGAGGTCGACGACCGTCGGCAGGCCCGCGGCCCGGCCGATCCCGGCGAGGGTGGCGACGTCGACGGCAGCGGTGAAGCCGACGACGGCGTAGTTGGAGGTGTGGACCTTGAGGAGCAGGGCGCTGTCGGGGCCGAGCGCCCGCCGGTAGTCGTCCGGATGGGTCCGGTTGGTGGTGCCGACCTCGCGCAGGCGGACGCCGGCGGCGCGCATCACGTCGGGGAGGCGGAAGGAGCCGCCGATCTCGATCAGCTCGCCGCGCGACACCACCACCTCGCGGCCCGCGGCGAGCGCGGCGAGGACGAGCAGCACCGCGGCGGCGTTGTTGTTGACCACGCCGGCCGCCTCGGCGCCGGTGAGCTCCTGGAGGAGCGCGGCCAGGTGGTCGTGGCGCGAGCCGCGCGCGCCGCGCTCGAGGTCGTACTCGAGGTTGGAGTAGCCGCCCGCGATCGCGGCGAGGTGCGCGAGCGCGGGGGCGGGCAGGGGGGCCCGGCCGAGGTTGGTGTGCAGCACGACCCCGGTGGCGTTGATGACGCGGCGCAGCTGCGGCCTGAGGCGCGCGGTCACGGCCGCCTCGAGGGCGCGCGGGTCGAGCTCCGCGGCCGGCCCGGCCGGCCCGGCCTGCCCGGCGGCGCCGCGCAGGGCCTGACGCAGCCGCTCGATGGCCTCGCGCACCGCGGCGACGACCGCCCAGCGCGGCGCGCGACCGAGCAGGTCGGCCAGACCCGGGTTGCGCAACACCTCGTCGACGGCGGGGAGCCGGCGCAGGCGTTGGTTGACGTCCTCCTCTGCGGGCATGGCTCAGGTACTATATCACCGCGGCCCGCAGTCGCTAGGTGGCGAGGGGCACCCTCTGCTATCCTCCAGAGCCCCATGGCCGTCCACTCACTGTCCGCGCTGCTCGCGGCCATCGTGACCCTGGCCATCGGCTTCTCGGTGGTCCTGCGGGAGCACCGCACCCGGCCGCAGACCTACCTCGCCGGGTTGTGCTTCAACCTGGCGGCGTGGCACCTGGGCAGCTTCCTCCACCTCACCTTCGTCCACCCGGTGTGGCTGCTGCTCGCGACCCTGTTCGCGGTCGCCATCCCGCTGGCGACGGCGCGCTTCTTCGCCTGCTTCCTGGGGCCCGCGCCGCACCTGCCGCCGCGGCTGCCGCGACCCCTGGTGCTCTCGGCGGGAGCCCTCTACGTCGCCCTGGCGCTAGCGCTGGTCTTCCACCCCAAGCACCTGGACGCGCCCTTCGGCGTGTGGGTCACGGGGCACGTCTTCGGCGGGCTCATCTACGTGATCTGGCTCATCGACAGCCGTCGCCGCCAGGCGGAGTCGCCGGTCGAACGGACGCGCCTCCTCTACCTCCTCGTGGGCGCCGCGGCCTCGGTGCTCCTGTCGCTCGCCGACCTCATCCCCGGGCTGCGCTCCGGCGGCAAGGTGGTCTCCAACGTCTTCGTGGTCATCTACATCTACTTCCTGACCCAGGCGGTGTTCCGCTACCGGCTCCTCGATCTCAACGACATCCTGGGCCGCATCGCCATCCTGTCGGTGCTGGTGCTGACGCTCGCCACCTTCTACGGCCTGCTGCTCGCCTGGGTGGGCGAGACCCGGCGCGGCATCTTCTTCTTCAACATGCTGGTGGCCTCGTTCGTCGTGCTGGTGCTCATCGATCCCCTGCGCCACGTGGTGGAGGAGGCCGTCAATCGACTGATGTTCCGCGAGCGCTCGGAGCTGCGCACCAGGCTCGACCAGCTCAAGCGCGAGCTGGCCTCGGTGATCGACGTGCAGGAGACGGTCAGCCGGTTGCTCCGCCGCCTCGAGGAGACTCACCGGGTGACCGACGCGGCCATCTACCTCATCGACGCCGACGGCTCGGGGTACGACCTTGACGACTGCTTCGGCGCGCCCCCCCCCGCGCGCCTCGACGCCGCCCGGCAGCGTCCGTTCCTCGATCTCCTGCGGCGCGAGGGGGTGCTCGCGGTGGAGGGGATCGTGCGCGAGCTGGCCACCCGCGGCGGCCGCGGCGACGAGGCCGAGAGTGAGCGCCTGCGGAGCCTCGCGCAGACCTTCGCCGAGGTGCACGCGAGCCTGTGCCTCGCCCTCACCTCCGACGACCTGCTGCTCGGCATCCTGTGCCTGCGTGACGAGCGGCTGCGGGAGGCCTACTCCTCGGAGGAGATCAACCTCTTGCGCCAGGTGGCGGCGCAGGCCGCGGTGACGCTGCAGAACTCCAAGCTCTACGAGCGCATGAAGGAGCGCGCACGCCTCGCGGCCATCGGCGAGATGGCCGCCGGCCTGGCCCACGAGATCCGCAACCCCTTGGGCGCCATCAAGGGCGCCGCCCAGCTGCTGCAGGCGGCGGAGGGCCAAGGGGGGCGCGGCGGCGCGGCCCTCCCGGAGGGGGAGGCGCTGCGGATCATCGTCGAGGAGGCCAACCGGCTGAACAACGTCGTCTCGCAGTTCCTCGACTACGCCCGCCCCTACCGCGGCGATCAGACGCTGCTCGACCTGTGTGCGGTGGTGCGCCGCACCGTGCCGCTGCTCGAGCAGGAGCAGCTCGCCACGCGCGCGACCATCACCCTCGACCTCGCCCCCGAGCTGCCCCAGGTGCGCGCCGACGCGGAGCAGCTCCGGCAGGTCTTCCTCAACCTCGGCCTCAACGCGCTCCAGGCGATGGGCGCGGCCGGCGGCCAGCTCACGGTGGCGGCACGGCTGCGCCGCGGCCTGCTGCGCGGGCAGCCGGCCGAGTTCGTCGAGGTGAGCTTCCGCGACACCGGCCCGGGGATCAAGGAGGAGGACCTCCCCCACCTCTTCATCCCGTTCTACACGACCAAGGACAAGGGGACGGGACTGGGCCTGCCGATCTGCCAGCGCATCGTGGAGAACCACGGCGGGACGATCGAGGTGCGCAGCACCCCCGGAGAAGGGGCCCGCGTCACCGTGGTGCTCCCGGTGGAGGCCGACGCCCCGCCCCGCGGGGCACCGGCGCTGGACGCCGCGCCGCGCGCCAAGCCGGCGCGCGGTGAGCCGGCGCCCGACGCGC
>JACRCY010000416.1 GCA_016218785.1 Deltaproteobacteria bacterium | reverse complement strand
TCCGTGGCGCTGGCCAACATCGTGGAGACCGTGGCCGACGCGGTCGGCGCCGAGCCGCTGCTGTGCCGCGCCGGCGCCCTCTACCATGACGTCGGCAAGATCGAGCACCCCGAACGGTACTCCGAGAGCGGGCGCATCCCCGTCGGCCCCGACACGCACGTGGCCGCCGGCCTCCAGCTCTGCGAGCGCTACCGCGTCCCGGACGACGTGAAGGCGCTCGTGCGGCAGCACCAGGGGGCGCGCGCCGTCGGGGGCGAGGCGCCGGGGTCGCTCGAGGCGGTCATCCTCCTGGTCGCCGAGGCGTCCCTCGACTCGCCGCGGCGGCCGGGCGAGCCGGTGAGCGAGCACGTGGCGCGGGTGGTCAACGACGCCTTCGCCGCCGGACGCCTGTTCGAGAGCGGCGCCTCGCAGGCCGAGCTGTGGCGCATCCGCGACGCCTGCGTCGAGGCCCTGCGCGAGGAGCGCCGCGAGGAGGCCGAGCCGCTGAAAGAGGAGTTCGTGGCCGTCGAGCGGGCCGAGGTCGAGGCGGCCGCTGCGAACGAGTCGGGCGTGCCCGGGCCGATGCCGGGCGCGACGCCCGACGCCTCCGCCGACCCGGGCCCCCGGCCAGGCAGCGGACCGCGGAAGGCGAGTTGACCCGCCGGGCGCTCCTCCTGCTGGTCGCGGGCGCGCTGCCGGCCCTGGCGGGCGCGGCCCCGGCGGCGGCGCCAGCCCCGGCCTCCGCCCCGGCGTCGTTCCCCGCCTCGGCCCCGACCTCGCCGCCGGTGCGCCGCGACCTGACCGCGGCCTACGTGATCGAGGCGCGCATCGACCCGTCCGCGCGCACGCTGTCGGGCACCGCGCGCATCCGCGTGGCGAACACCGGCCCGACGCCGCGGGCGTGGATCGATCTCTGGCTGTACCCGAATGCGCTCGCGACCCGACCCAGGGCCCTCGACGAGGTCAACTTCTACTGGGAGTACCCGCGCTTCTTCGATCCGGCCGGGATGGAGCTGGGGGCCGCGCGGGTGGGCGGGCTGGGCGTCACGCCGTTGCTGGAGCAGACCAACGCCGGACCGCGCACCCGGGCGCGTCTGGGGCTGCCCGCGCCGCTGCCTCCGGGCGCGTCCGTCGAGGTCGAAGTCGCGTTCCGGGTGAAGGTGCCGAAGCGGTACGGCGCCTTCGGCTGCACCGGCGGCGAGTGCCGCCTCATGTTCGGCTGGTACCCGCTCGTGGCCGACGGGCCGGAGAGCCTCCCGGCCTCGTCGCGGGTCGAGGTCCGGCTCCGGGCGCCCGCCGGCCACCACGTCGTGATCGGCGGCACCTGGGTGCCGCCCGCGAGCCGCCGCGGGGACGCGGCCTGCGCCGTCGTGGACGGGGTCCGCTACGCGCCGCTCGCCGTGCTGCGTCGGGCGCACGCCTCCACGCGGGTCCACCGCGGCGTGCGGCTGACCTACCTGTCGAGCTACCGGCCGCCGCCGCGCTCGGACCGGCTGCCGCTGCCGTACGTCCTCCAGGACTACCCGGGCCTCGCGCTCGACGCCGCCGCCGAGGCGCTCGACCTCCTCGCCGACCTCGGCTGGCGCCCCGCCGACTTCGCCGGCGCCGGCGGGCTCCTGCTCGTCGAGGGTGAAGTGCGGCGCGACCTCGCGCAGTCGCACGGGGGCCTCGTCCTGGTGTCGGACCAGCTCTACCGCATCTTCCCGCTGGACCGGTTCCGCAAGTTCCATACCTTCCAGCTGCTGCGGGCGCTCTACGAAGCAGTGCTGCAGCCGCGGCTGCAGCGCAGCGAGCCGGCGGCCGATCTCGGCTGGGTCGGCGACGCCCTGGCCTCGTACCTCGTCGACCTCTTCACCGTCTGGCGCTACCGCCGCGCCGAGTTCGCCCGCGACGTGCTCAAGTACGTGAGCTTCGTGCCGGCCATCGACGCGCTCATGTACGCGCCCAAGGTGAACTTCTCGAGCGCCTACTTCGGCGACGTCGTGGAGCCCGAGGGCTTCCGCGACGACCCGGCGCGGTGGAACAACCGCCACCCGCGCGGCCGCCTCGTCTACCACAAGCTCCGCGATCGGCTCGGGCAGGCCGGCTTCGGGCGGGCGGCCGCCCTCGCCATCGGCAGCGCCGGCGGCGCGCGGCCGCTCCGCGCGGCGGCCGGCGAGGTGGCGGCGCGGCCGCTCGACCACTTCATCGGCCAGTGGCTCGGCCCCTACCCGACGGTGAACTACCGCCTCGGCGTCGTGGAGAGCAGGCGCGTGGGCGCGCGCTGGCGCCACCGCATCGAGGTCATCAGGGACTTCGCGCCCGACCTTGAAGAAGTGATCGAGGTGCTCGTCGTCGACCAGCGCGGTCGCCGCCTCGAGCTGCGCTGGGACGGCCGCGGACCGCGCACGGTGCTCGAGGCCGAGAGCGACGCCGCCATCTCGTCGATCACGATCGACCCCCGGGCTCGTCTCGGCGAGAGCTACCCCGACCGCAACGAGGACGCCCGCTTCGACAACCGCACGCCGCCGCGCTTCAAGCTGATCTACAACGGCCTCGGCGCGCTCTTCAATTTCCAGAGCCTCCAGCTCGACGCGATCCTCGACTTCTCGTTGCGTCGCGTCTACGACCTGCGCAACTCCATCCGCATCCTCGTCTTTCGCGACGCGGCCGCCGATTTCGGTGCGCGGCTCGGCTACAGCCGCTACTTCGGCGCCAAGGTCGACGCCAACCGCCTCACCAGCGGCGTCGGCATGAGCCTGATCGGCTCGCGGCTCAACCCCGACTACGCCGTCGACCCGGCCAGGGGCCCGCTGCCCGGCACGCGTCTCACCCTCGCCGTCTCGGGCTTCTACGACGACCGCTTCTCGATCATCGACCCGTGGCGGGTGAAGGGGCTCTACGGCGGCGTCAGCTACACCGCCACCGTGCTCGACACGGGCGCGGTGTACAACAACGCGACCGTCGCCGTGGAGGGGCTGCGGCTCTTCGACGTGGCCCCGGGGCACGTGCTCGCGGCCGACCTCAACCTGGCCTTGACCGCCGGCAACCTGAAGCTCCGCAACCAGATGGTCCAGGCGGGCGGCCCCTACCACCTGCGCGGCTACGACGCCGGGGAGCTGCTCGGGCGCGCGCGCGCCGTGCTGCGGCTCGAGTACCGCCACGTCTTCGTGCACGGGCTGACCTGGAACCTCGGGCACCTCGTGTACCTGCGCGGCTTCGGCGGCGCCCTCCTCGCCGAGGCCGCAGCGCTCTCCACCTGCGACGGCTACGCCCCGACCAGGAACGGCCTGTTCGCCGACGTGGGCTACAGCCTCCGCGGGTTCTTCGACTACCTCGGGGTGAGCCAGGCGGTCATGAGCCTCGACGTGGCGGTCCCGCTCCAGCGCAACGTCCGCCGCTCCTGCTTCGGCGCGAGCGCCGCCGACGACATCCTCGCCGGCCGTCGCTCGTGGTACCTGATGGCGTCGTTCGCCCCGAGCTTCTGAGCGCTGCTCTCGGTCGGGCGGACCCCCGCGCCACCCGCTGGGGGGGGAGGTGCAGCTCCCGCCGGATCCGCTCCGCCAGCCACAGCCGGATCAGCGTCTGATAGGGGATCGACTTCATCGCGGCGAGCTTGCGGAGCGCCTGGATCTGCATCGGGTCGAGCTTGATGGAGAGGTTCTTGAGCCGGCGGCGCCGCTGCCCGGACAGGATCTCACGGCGGAGCTCCACGTCGAGGGCGAACTCCGCTGGTTCGTCCACGAGCTCATCGAGGACTCCGCGTCGGTCGTAGTACTCGGCGACGCTCTCCCTCGCTCGACTGCCGGTGCTGGTTCGCTTCGTCTTCGGCATCGTTCAGTCCTCGCGGTGTCGCCGGTAGTACCGGCGCTCCGCCTCGCTCAGCCGCCGTCGATCGAGCAGGCGATGAGCGTGACGAGCGAGTAGTCGCCGGGGGCGAGGGACGCCCGCTGGCGCACGACCGGGTGCTCCTCGGCCACGCCGTACTGATCGACGTTCGGCGCGGTCTCGAGCACGGCCGTGAGCCAGTCGGCGCCGCCGCTCTGCAGCGCGACGCAGGTCCGGCCGTCGCGGCGCCAGGTCCAGCCGCTCCCGTCGGGCCCGGCCACCACCTCGCCGCGCAGGTGCCAGTGCCAGCCGATCTCGTGCGGCGCCGCGAGCTGCAGCAGGTCCTGGATCACCACCTCGCTCCCCTCGGCGCGCAGCGTGCGCAGGACCTCGACGTCGGGGACCGTGAGCTGCCCCTGGGCGCCGCCGTCGAGCGCGGTCATGACCGCCCCGGGGCCGGGAGCCGTGATCCCCTCGTCGAAGGGGAGCCGGCCGTCCACGGTGATGAGCGAGCTGGAGTCGGCGCGCGCCAGCGCCGCGCGCTCCTCGTAGGTGCCGTACCCCGAGGCTCCCAGCAGCAGCCGGCCGTCGACCGCGACCACCAGGCTCAGCGGGTCGGGGCGCTCGTGTCCGCGGCCGCGCTGCGCCAGATACCCCTCGGCGAAGAGGAACGCCTCGACGCGCGTGCCGTCGCCGCCGGTCAGGTCCACGCGCGCGGAGCCGGCGCTCGGCCACACCGCCGCCGGGGTCAGGTCGTGCGCCAGGGGCGGCGCGGCGAGGGCGAACGCCACGAACGGCCCCACGTCGACCGAGCCGCCGAGGCTGCCCCCGGGCCCGTCGGGGCTCCAGGCACGGAACAGGCGGGCGTCGGCGAGACGCTCGAGGAGCGGCGCGGGGACGCCGCCGAGGCGGCTGTCGTCCACCGGCGCGTACCAGCCCCCGAGCGTCTCGAGCGAGGCCATCCACTCGATGGCGCCCCGCAGCACCTCGTCACCGAGCGGGAGCAGCGCCATCACGCGGGTCTCGGCGCACGGCCCGGCGGTGTGGCCCGGGCAGCTGAGGCAGCCGCGCCCCGGGAGGGGCCACGCGGGGACGAGCGCGGCGAGGGGAGCCGCCGCCACCTCGAAGCCGTACGCGAAGTAGGTGGGCCCCTCGGCCCAGCCGGCGCCCTGGCCCCCCTGCGAGTCGTGCAGCACGCTCACGATCTGGGCCAGGCCGTAGGCGACCGCCTCGTCGTCGAGGTCGTCGGCCCCCGTGACCAGGCCGGCGGCGACCAGCCCGGCCCCGAGCCGGACGTTGTGGTTGTTCGAGGTCGCGAGGAGGAAGGCCGGACCCTGGAGCCGCGCCCAGGCGTCGAGCGCGCGCGCCGCCTGGCCCACGTCGCGCCGCGCGGCCGCCACGCCGTCGGCTGCGAGCAGCCTCCCGGCCGCGAGCAGGTCGACGGCGCCGGCGAGCGCCACCACGGCCCCGCCGACGCGGATGGGGACCTCGTCGGCGCTGGCCAGCCAGGCGTCGTCCACGGCGGCCAGCGTGAGCAGTCCGCGGGCGCGCTCCGTGAGCGCGGCGTCGCCGTCGACCCAGGCCACGAAGGCCGCGGCGAGCGCGCGTGAGGCGACCACCTGGTAGGTCTCGGCGTCGCCGACCGCGAGCTCGGGGTCGGGCTGCTCGAGCTGCGTGCGCGCGCGGGCCACCAGCGCCTGCGCCGTGGGCTCTGCCTCGAGGCGGCTCCGCGCCTCGTCGAGGGAGACGCCCGGGGAGACCAGCGCCCCCGGCCCCTCCAGCGCCCGGGCGCGCAGCGCCGCGATCCACGCGAGGGAGGGGGTGGCGCCGCAGCCGTCGTCGAGCGGCGTCAAGCCGGCGTCCGCCTGGCCCGCGGGCGAGCCGCCGCAGCCTCCCAGCAGGATGAGGGCGGCGACGAGCGCGGCACGGGCGGAGGATGCGGGGCGCATGTCAGAAGACGAACCCGAAGTTGAAGTGTACGCGCCCGGGCCAGTTCCAGGGCCACGATCTCCACTTGTCGCCCGGCTTGATGTCGCCGGTGTGCGGGTTGAGCGGCGTGGCGTACTCGAACGACAGCGAGCCGACCGGGGTCGCCAGCCGCAGGAACGCGACGCCGGCGCTGTGGCGGATGTCCCTCAGACTGGTGCCGTCGAACGAGTTCACCAGGATGGCCGAGTCGAGGAGGAGCGCGCCGTTGATCGGCAGGCCGAAGATGATGCTCTTGCGCCAGATGGGGAAGACCAGCTCCAGGTTGTGGATGATGCGGATGTTCCCGCCCTGCGGGATCGTGACCCAGGCCTCGCCGCCCGGGAGCGGGGAGGCGCTCAGCCGCACCACCTCGATCCGCAGGCTGTCCTGCTCGAAGCCACGGATGGTGGTGTCGCCGCCGGCATAGAAGCGCTCGACCCTGGGCAGCAGCGCCGCCCCCCGGAGCGGGAACCCGTGGTCGTAGCGGACCCCCTGAACCACCGCGAGCCCGCCGCCCAGGGGGATGAACCCCTGCGCGCCGGCGTGGAGCTTCACGAAGTCCTCGCCGGAGGCGTAGGCGGCGGGCCCGAGGTACCGCGACGCGACCTGCACGCCGAGAGAGAGCCGGTAGCCTCGCGTCGGCGCGAGCGGATGGTCGCGCCGGTCGAGGGCGAGGGCGCCGCCGATGCTGCCGATGTCGGTCGGCACCTGCACGCGCTCGATGTCCTCGAGCGGGCCCGACGGGCGCACCAGGGTCTCGTTCCTGAGGACCCGCTTGAGGTCGTAGCGCACGGAGGCCGCCAGCCCCGGGTAGAGCTCGCGCGTGATCGAGGCCGACGTGCCATAGGTCTCGAGGCGCCCGAGGCGGATCGTGTCCTCGACTCGCCAGTAGGCCTTCAGCTCGAGACCGAGGCGCTTGCCGAACCAGCGCGGGTCCATGAAGGTCCCGTTGAGGTGCCAGGACCAGGTGCCGAGGGTGAAGCTGTAGGTCCCCTCGGTGAGGAAGCTCAACGTGTAGCCGAGCCCGAACAGGTTGCCCTGGCTCACCGTCGCGTTGGCGAACGCGGCCGTGCCGGCGACGGTGTCGGTGGAGAAGCCGACGCCGATCTCGACCGCGGCCCAGTTGTCGTGGCGCTCCTCGACGTGGACCAGCAGGTGCACGACCTCGCGCTTGTCCTCGAGGCCGAGCCAGGTCAGCTGGACGGTGCGGAAGAGCCCCAGCGTGCGCAGGTTGCGCTCCGCCTGCTCGGACTTCGCGATGTCGAAGCGATCGCCCGGCTTCAGGGGGATCTCGTTGAGGATGACGTGGCGCCAGGTCTTGAAGGTCCCCCGGATCAGGATCTCTCCGACCCTGACGAGCCGCCCTTCCTTGACCTTCCACACCAGCCGCACCCGGGTGGTCCCCGAGAGGCGCTGCACGTCCTTCTCGAGCTCCACGTACGGGTGCCCCTGGCTCGCGTAGCGGCGCAGGATGAGCGCCGCGTCGAGCTTGAGACCGGTCGGGGTGAGCGGGACGCCGGGGCGCAGCGTCAGGCCGACCATCACCTCGGACTCGCTCCGCTCGTGCCGGCCCACGAACTCGACCGCGACCGACTCCACCGTGATCCGCGGCCCCTCGTCGATGGTGAAGCGGACGTAGAGCGCGTCGTGGTCCGTCTGGCTCTGCGTGACGTGTCCCTTGACCTGGACGTTCATGAAGCCCCGCGCCTGGTAGAAGGCGACGAGGCGCTCCTCGTCCTGCTTGACCTGGGTCTCCGTCACGTAGCCGCCCTGGCCGAGGCCGATGTAGCCGAGCCACGGGAAAGTGCGGGTCTGCACCACGCCGCGCAGGACCTTCGCCCCGAAGCTCCAGTTGCCCACGAAGTCGATGCCCCGCACCTTGAGCTGGGGGCCCTCCAGGATGGTGTAGGTCACCCGCAGGGACGTCTCGCCGAGGCGCTTGCGCGTGAAGGTCACCTTGGCGCGGAAGTAGCCCTTGCTCTGGTAGTGATCACGGATGCGCCGGGCGCTGTCCTCGATCTCGAACTCGTCGTACGAGCCCGCCTCGCTGAACGACACCACTTTCCGCAGGCTGTCGGCGCTCACCCGCCGGTTTCCGCGGAAGACCACGGAGAGGCGCCGCCCCTCGTGGACCGTGACGGTCAGGCGCACCTGACCGGTCTTGCGGTCGATGCTCTGCTCCGGTGAGAAGTCGCTGCGCACCCTCGCGGCGGGGTAGCCCAGATCGTGGTACCGCTTCGTGACCTTGTGGAGATCCTCCTTGAGCTGGCTGGTAGTGAAGGCCTGCTCGGACAGGCCGAGGGTGTACCAGGCGCGGTGGTGGAAGAGCCGCTCGATGTCCGGCTTCCTCAGCGCCACGTTCCCGTCGACGCGGATGCCGTCGACCTTGTACCGGCGGCCGAGCTTGAGGTGCAGGTGGACGTTCACCTCGTACTTCTGCTTCGACTCGGCGAGGATGAAGATCACACTGCCGTCGAAGTAGCCCTGACGCGCGAGGAACTCCTTGATCCGCCGCGTGCTGGCAGCGACCTCCTCGGCCAGGGCGCAGCGCAGTGGGACCGCCTGGCTCGGGCGGAAGCGCACGAGTCTGAGGATCTCCTCCTCGAAGAGGGGCCAGTTGCCGGCGATGTAGACCTTGCGGATGAGCCGCTTGGGCCGGACCTGGATGGTCACCTCGACGCCCCCGGCGCTCGGGGAGGTCGTGACCTTGGCGCGGTACGACAGCCGCGACAGGAGCTGCCGGAGGCGGCAGGCGGTGCCGCGGAACCGCGTCGGCTGTGTCGCGGGCGCCGCGGCCGCCGCGGGGCGTGGACGGGGCTGGGAGGCGGGCGCCGACGCCGACTGGGAGGCGGGCGCCGGTTGCGAGGCGGGCGAGGGCTCGATCACGTCTCCGCCGATCGGCGGCTCGCTCGCCAGCGCCTGGTCGTCCTCGGGGCAGGGGCGCTCGTCGGGGAGCGCGCAGGGGCCCGAGTCGGCGACGAAGGGGAGGCCGGGCGCCGCCTCCTTCGACAGTACCTTCAGCAGCGAGTAGCGCGACTCGAGCAGGTCGCCCTTGAGCTCGACCTTCGTGATGACCGGCGTGCCGGCAGCCGGGCCCCGGTCGGGTGCCTCGGCGCGTGCGGCCCCCGGCTGCGCGAGGCAGGCGCCTACCGCGATCACGACGAGGGCCCGGCACATGAACGCGCGGCTATGGTAACAGACGCCCCGGCGGAGTCGAGTTCGCGGGGGCCTGGAACCTGTCGCGCGGCACGTCGTCCAAGTACCATGGCTCGCAGAGGGGTGTGCATGGTGCGTTGGGCTCGGGTCGCGGTCATCCTGTCCCTCCTCGTCGGCGCTGCCGCGGGCGCGACGCCCGACGACGCGGGTGCCCGCCTCCAGCGCGCGCGGGCGGCCTCCGTGGCCGGACACTGCAACGAGGCGGTGCCGCTCCTCGAGGAGATCGTCACGAACCGGCCGGGCGATCCCGCCGCGCTCCCTGCCGCCAGCCTGCTCTTCGACTGCCTGGCACGGCAGCGGCGGACCGAGGAGCTCGGCCGGCGCGTGGACCAGCTCTGCGCCGTCGACCAGCTCCGCCGCGACGCCGGGTTCGCGGAGCTGTGCGGCCGGCTGCGGGTGGCCCTGGACCGGGTGCGCGCCGAGGAGCTCGGGCAGGCAGGGCGATACGAGGAGGCGGCCGCGGCGTACCTCGCGATCGCCGCGCGGCGACGCGACGACCCGGGCTACGCGGAATTGCTGTACAACGCCGCCATCTCGT
>JACRCY010000415.1 GCA_016218785.1 Deltaproteobacteria bacterium | reverse complement strand
GCCCGGACCTCCGCGTCGGGGTGCGGCCGCACCCGCTTCGCCGCCTGGAGCGCCGTCTCCACCGCCGCCCGCACCGGCCCCGGCGCCGCCTGCGCCCCGACGTCCACGACCACGCAGCGCGGCTGGCTCTCGGCCGCGGCCGGCGCCGGGCCGCCGAGGGTCGCGGCGACGACGGCGAGCGCGAGGCGGCGGCGCGCCAGCATCATGACTGGGGTCCGCCCGCGGCCCCGCCCCGGCCGGGGACGGGAACACCTCCGGCCGGGCTCGCCTGGAAGAAGCGGTTGAGCGCCCACACGTCGCGGGCCCGCAGCCCCAGGAAGTGGACGCCGTAGAACTTGCCCCCCTCGGACGCCGGCTGGGACCAGCGCACCTCGCCGTCCACCTCGACCGGCTGCGGGTGCCCCGGCACGGTGAAGCGCAGCCTCACGCGGGCCCCGAACGGGAAGGCGGCGTCGAAGCGCGCGCAGAGGCCGCTCAGGCTGAGATCGCGCGTGACCCCGGTGTAGGCCGTGCCGGCGTGGGTCAACTCGACGTCGACCTGCCGATCGAAGCGGGGTTCAGTGCGTCTCGGGTCCATCCGCGCGGCTCACTCCCCCCCACCACGAGTTGCCGCGCTCCTCCGGCTGCGCGCGGTGCAGTGATGTTACGAACCGCCCCGACGCGTGTCAACGTCGCGGCGAGGCCGTCGGCCGTCGGATCTCGAAGCTGCCGACCACCGGCTCGTGATCCATGAGGCTCCGCCGTTTGCCCGGGATCACGCGCACTTCGCGGGCCTGAACTCCGGAGGTACGGGCGAAGATGTAGTCCACCCGCCGCGCCAGGATCGTGGTCAGCCCCGCGGCCCGGCCGAGGTCCTCGAAGGTGCGGCTCATGAAGCGGTAGAGGTTCAGGTCCGGGTGCTCGGCCGCCTGCCCCTGCAGGAAGTCGTAGTCGAAGTTGAAGTCGCCGCAGAGGAAGACCTCGGGCTCGGGCTGACGGTTGGCCCAGTCCACGATCTCCTCGGCCTGGACGCGGCGCCGATCGCGGTCGAAGGCATCCAGGTGGATCGAGACGACCAGCGCCCGCGCGCCGCCGGCCACCGGCAGGCTGACCGCGGCGGCGCTGCGCCCGGTCGAGGTCACGACCGAGCGGAAGGTCAGGCCGCCTCCAGGGCCAAGGCCCGCCGGGGACCCGCCGTCGCGCGCCGGCGCCCGCGCGATGATCGCCACGCGCCGGTCGTGGACCTCCTGCTCGGGCACGCTCCCCACCCAGCCGGCGCCCACGAGGTCGAGCAGCCGGTCGAGCTGCTCCCGCCCGCGGAGCTCCTGGAGCGCCACCACGTCCGGGGCGGTCTCGTGCACCACGTGGGCGATGTGCGCGAGGTCGTCGTCGGAGGCCCGCGAGTCGGCGGCGCGCGAGTCGAACGGCAGGAAGATCTTGCCGACGTTCCAGGTCAGGATGCGCAGGCGGTAGGTGTCGTGGCGGAGCGCGGCCGCGGCCGGGCCCCGCCGGTGCACCAGCTGCACCGGCAGCAGCGCCCCGAGCGCCAGGAGGCCGAGCGCCAGGCTGACCCGCCGCACGAGGACATGGTCCGGGAGCCGCACCTCCGCCTACCCCCCCGACAGGTGGAAGCGACCGCCGCCGATGACGTGCAGGTGGAGGTGGAAGACCGTCTGGCCGCCGCCGCGGTTGCAGTTGAGGACCGTGCGGTAGCCGCTCTCGGCGAAGCCGGCCTCCCGGGCGAGCCGCGCGGCCACGAGGTGCATGTGGCCGATCAGCTCCCGGTGCTCCGGGCCGAGGTCGTTGAGCGTGGCGATGTGCTCGCGCGGGATCACGAGGTCGTGCAGCGGGGCCTGCGGCCGGAGGTCGCGGAAGGCCACCACCTGCTCGTCCTGGTAGACGATGTCGGCAGGCTGGAGGCCGTCGCGGATCTTGCAGAAGAGGCAGTCGGCCATGGATCGCGCTCGCCTCGTGCGCTGCGGGACGGCCCTCAGAGGCGACTCTCGACGTGGGCCTTCTTGCGGATCTCCTGCAGCCAGGCCTTGGTCGCCTTCTCCATCTCCTGCGCGTAGAGCTGCTGGCGCAGCTGCTCCTTGATGTCCTTCAGGGGCTTGACCCCCTCGTCCTTGCGCGCCAGGAGCTTGATGACGTGGAAGCCGCGGGCGGCGCGGATGGGGCCGCGCACCTCGCCGAGGTCCAGGTTGAAGACGATCTCCTCCACCGCCGCCGGCAGCGAGCCGCGGGTGAAGTAGCCGAGATCGCCCCCCTCTTCCTTGGTGGCCGGATCCTCGCTGTGGGCGCGCGCGAGCTTGGCGAAGTCCTCGCCGGCGCGGGCGCGCTCCACGAGGTCCCCCGCCTGGCGGCGCCTGCGCTCGACGTCCTTGGGCGTCGCGTCCTCGGGGATGGCGACGAAGATGTGCGAGGCGCGGACCGTGCGCTGGGTGCCGCTGCGGCGCACCACCTGCTCGTAGTAGTTCTTGACCTCCTCGTCCGACACCGAGATGCGGGAGCGCACCGCGGCGTTGACGACCTTGAGGCGCAGGATCTGCTTGCGGAGGTCCTGCCGATACTGGGCCAGCGTCATCCCCTGCTGCCGGAGGGCCTTGACGAGGTCGTCCAGGTCGACGTTGTTCTGCTTGCGGATCTCCTCGAGCGCGCGGTCGATCTCCTCGGAGGTGACCCCCAGCTTGAGCTGCTGCGCCTGGTTGAGCATGAGCCGCTCGTCCACGAGCAGGTCGAGCACGCGACGGCGCAGCACCACCAGCTGGGCCTCGCGGCTGCGCGCGCTCATCTCCCCCTGGCGCTCCATCTCGGCCAGGATCGGCCCCGTCCGCTCCTCGAGCTCCGAGAGGAGGATGATCTCGTCGTTGACGACCGCGACCACCCGCTCGATGACCCGGCCATCGACCGCCTTGCCGGCCTGGTCCTTGCCCCCGCCGCCCTTGGCCGCGTCCTTGGCCTTGGCCGCGTCCTTGGCCTTGGCCGCGTCCTTGGCCTTGGCCGCGTCCTTGGCCTTGGCCGCGTCCTTGGCCTT
>JACRCY010000411.1 GCA_016218785.1 Deltaproteobacteria bacterium | reverse complement strand
GCGGCGCTGGTGCGGCGGCGGCGCTCGCGGCGCCCGTGAGTTGCTCGCGCGGCGGACGCGGGCGCGGGGGCGGGGGCTGCGGCAGCGCGCTCCGCAGAGGCCGTGGCCGGCGGCGCCGCGCGTCGTCCTCACCGGCCAGGTGCGCAGCCGCGGCACGCGCGCGCCCATTCCGCTGGCCCGCGTCGTCACCGGCGACGGCGTCGAGGCCAACCCCGGCCGCCACTGGGTCCACGTCGCCGCCGCCGGCTTCGTCAACGGCGCCTTCAAGGAGACCCTGGACGCGACGAAGTCCCTCGACGTCGTCTACGGCCTGACGCCGCTGCGCGCGAACCCCTTCGAGACCATCGTGCGCGGTGAGCGGGAGCGCACCGAGCTCAGCCGCGTCGAGCTGCGCGGCGCGGCCGCCTCGCCGTGAGAATGGGCTTCAGCCTGCATGCGGACACCGCGACGGGCGCGAACGACCGGCAGGGGCTGCTGCGACTGGTGCGGTACGGAGCCCGTGGGCCCATTGCCGAGTCGCCACCAACTTCCATGGCCTCCTCGCGCCCGCGGCGACGGCGCGCTCGGCGGTGGCCCCGCGCGGGAAGCGCGAGCAGTCGAGCTCGAAGCGGGCACCGCGGGAGAAGCACAGGGCGCCGAGGATTGACTGGGCCACGTTGTTGCACCGGACGTTCGGCTGCGACGTGTGGCGTTGCCCGTGCGGCGGCCAGCGCCGAGTCGTCGCGCTGGTGACGCGCCGCCGCACCGCGGAGGAGCTGCTGCGCAATGTGGGCGTGCTCGACGTCGCTCCACCGCTGCCTTGGGCGCCGGGCCCGCCCCGGCTCGCGCTGTTGCAGGAGCGCCCACGGCGAGCTGCAGCACCAGGCGTCGACGTCGGCGGTCTCGTCTGCGCCACGAGCGACGACCTCCCGGTGTCGCCCTCTCCGTTCAGCCCCTCTGCCGCCCGGCCCGTCCGCCGTCGCTCGCGTGCAGCCGCCCCACCTCGTGGACTTGAGCCCTCGATCTTCCTCACCTTCCTGACGAACGGGGAGAACCTCCTGCTGCTCAGGGACCGCCGCGTGGCGACGTCCTTCGCGGTCGAGGCGCTGAGGATCTTCGACCACTACCACTTCCGCGTTGCGCAGCTCGAGGCGAAGGCCGGAAAGCGCGCGCTGCACCTGCTGAGGCCACCGCGCAAGGCGGGCGATACGCTCGCGTCGGCCTCGGCGAAGCGCAGCGGCGGCAGCTCTCCGCGGCCGGCGTTGTTGCCGACGACGATGGCGAAGCGGGTGGTGTCCGCCGTCGCGGCGATTGGCGGGAGGGCGGCGAGGAGCGCAGCCAGCATCAGCAGGGCACGGCGCGACGAGGACACTGCGCCACTGCAGCCCATAACGGCGCAGGCCCGAACCCGCGGCCCTCACTCTCTCAGCAGTGGCACGCGCGCCCAGTGCCGTTCGAGCGTCGCAGTGAACTCCTGATCCACCTGCGCCTCCCGGGCGAAGGCGGGCCACGCACCGGTGAGCCGCGCGGCGAACGACTGTACGAGCTCGGCAACCTCGCCCTCGGCGACGTCCGCGAGCCCTGGGACGTGCAGGTGCGACGCAAACCGCCTCCAGTGTTCCAGCGACAGCTCTGCGTAGCGCTTCGTCCTGCCGACGTTGAGCGCGAACTCCTCCTGGTCGGTGGCGGGGTACTGAATCGTGGACACCAGGTCGAACGCGGGCGCGAGGCGCGGCCGCTGTGGGTGCTCGTAGCGCAGCATCCAGTTCTTCAGGTGCGCGTCACCGTTGCCAAGGAGGGCGTTGAAAATCAGCCGGCGCACGAACTCGGCGAGATCTTCTCCGGACGGGTCGAGCGCTCGCAGCAGGCGGCCGACCCACTCGGCGTTGGCCGCGCGGTACTTGCTTCTGTCATCCGGGTGCTTGTTGAGCACCTGCAGGAGGTCCTCCGTGTGGACGCGCGCCTCCCCATCGGTCCGATCGAAGCGCCGGACCAGCAGCGCCTGCGGCTCCTCGCCAGCCAATTCGGGCCCGGCGACTCCGGCCAGCCCTTCGACATCCTCGCGTCTGACGAGTTGCACGTCCGCAACGCTCAGGCCCACCGCCCGCGCGAAGCGCAGCATCCAGTACTCGTTGAGCGGAACCCGGCGGAACCGCGGGCTGGGCATCTTGAGCAGCCACCGCCCCCCTTGCCCGCGCACCGGCAGTACCCAGCGCTCCCTGTTCCGACTCACGGAGAACTTGAGCTGCAGCCCGGCGACGGAGAATCGAAGGGGCTCGTCGGCCGCGACCGACTTGGGCAGCTCGAGGGAGGCCTGGCCCTCGTCGGCAAGGCGGCCCACCGGCCGGACGATCACGTTGCCGGGTAGATCCTCGCCGAGCTCGGCCAAGAGGAAGAACTCCCTCATCGGGTTCACGCCGGCGCGATGGGCGAGTAGCTCGCGCAGCACGCCCTCCGGAAGGAGGTTGGAGAAGAACGCCGGCGCGCGAACGCGTGACTCCCACACCTGCGCGAGATCATCTTCGAGCGACTGGCTCAGGACCGGCCGGTCCGCCATGCCGCGGTACCGCTCGGTGGTCGAGAAGCGGACGCGGTCCAGCCCGCCTCCAGCGAGCTCGAGCCGGCCGACCTCCGTCGCTCCGAGCGCCACGCCGAGGACATTGGTCTCGCCGCTCACGACTCGGGCTCCCCGAGGGCCGCGAGCGCCGGACGCGTGGACACCTGGACGCCGGTCTTCTGCTCGGCGAATGCATCGAACGCGAGAAGAAGCCTGGCTTGGCGGTCCGCAAGCCAGTCGGCCGACGGCGCAAACGGCGCCTCAACGAAGTGGGAGGCCAGCACCTCCGGGCTCGCGGCCCGAAGCGCTGCCCGGAAGCGCGCCGGCGGCAGCCGCGGATGGAAGATGGCGTTGAAGAGCCCGAAGCCGGCGCCCGCGCCGGGAACGAGCGGCTGAAAGAGCTGCCTGGGCGAGTGGCTCTCGAGCAGCGCCGCCGCCGGCAGGAGCTGCCCGGTCTCGAGGTGCCTCGGGCCGTTCGACATGAGCATCAGCGCGAGGGCCTTGCCGGCGGCGTTCTTCAGCGTGCGGTGTGACTTCCCGCCGCGCCTGCCCGGGCTGTCCGGAACGGCCTGCAACAACGCCTGGGCGGCCTCGTGCTCGTCCCGCAGCACGGCGCGCTCGTACAGGTCGCGGATGCTGGAGAAGTCCCCCTTGAGCTCGAACGACAGCGTCGCCCGCCAGAACCAGATCTCGAGCAGCTCGCGAGTGCGTTGCGTCACGCCGGAGTGCCGGGCGAAGAACGCCACCAGCACGCCGAACGGCAAGGCGAACGGCAGCAACTCGGACGTGGGCACGCCCGCCTTGCGCAGCAGGACCACCGCCTCCCGAGTGCCGCGCACCAGCTCTTCGGGGTGCTCCGGCTCCGGCTCCGTCAGCTCGGACAGGGGATCCTGTCCGCTGAGGGCCTTGAGCGCGCGAAGGAGGTTGGACTCGTCGAGGTCGCCGAAGCGGAACTCCTTGCCGACGGCGAACGCACGCGCGAGCGCCTTGCCCGTCCGCTTCCGCCCGTGCGACGCGCGGAACACGTCTGCCTGCGTGAGCCGCTTGCCAGCAGTGTTGAGGCGCTTGAAGACATCCTCCACGAACGCCTGCTCGCTGACGTCCAGCACGATGATCGAGAGGGGATACTCGCGAAGCCGCTTGGAGAGCTCCGCGGCGGTCCGCAGCTCCACCTCAGGGTGTTGGTGAAGCCACGGAACGAGGGCGTCGATGCTGCCCAGGATGTCCAGGGGTACCAGCGGCCCGGTTCGGCTCTTCCCGCGCGGCAGCACGTCGCCCGTCGCGAGGTCGACGACGAAGTCGAACGCCGGGGGCCGGGGGGCGACCGGCAACAGCGCGCCGGCGAGGGCGGTCAAGCGCTGCTGGCCGTCGACGACCCACCACGCCCGCGGCTGCTCCGGTGCGTCGGTCTCGAACGGGCCCAGCCGGACGCGCGCCGGGTCCAGGTCTCTGACCCACATCAGCAGGCTGCCGACGGGGTACCCGCGTAGCAGGCTGTCGAAGAGCGCCCGGTTGTCTTCCGGCTTCCACCTGAGCCGACGCTGGAAGTCCGGCACTCGGATGGACCCATCGCGAAGGCGCAGCAGAACGTCCTCGACCTTGAGGGTCTGCACCTCGACCTTGGCCTGCTGGGGCTTCATCGCTGCTCGACGCGCGTCCTAGCACGGGTCTGACGAAGGCGGACGTCCTCACCGAAGCGGGCAGTACCGGTTCCGCTTCTCGCAGTTGCCACGCGGGCAGGGCGCGTTCGGGCTGGCGCAGTGCCCCTCGCAGCAGACCAAGGGAGGTCTGCTTTGCGCCACTTCCACGTCGCGCGGTGCGGGGCGCTCCGGGCGTATGTG
>JACRCY010000410.1 GCA_016218785.1 Deltaproteobacteria bacterium | reverse complement strand
GATGGTGCGCGCCACGGCCTCGTGGCCTTTCGAGGCCTTGACGGATCGCCCGACGCTCTCGTGCGTTCAAGGTGGCTGCGGCGTGCCGCGCTCACCACACCACTCACCAGGAGAATTGCGATGAAACGGATGGCCCTGCTCCCGGCAGCGTTGCTCGTCATCGGAGGCGCCGCGGCGACGGCCGAGGCGCAGAGCCCCCCGCGGGTCACCGGCCCCGCGCCCGCCCTGCTCCGGGTGGCGGGCAAGGTCGACTCGGTGGTCGTCTTCTCCGACCGCGCGGTCGTGCACCGCGTCCTGTCGCTGCGGCTCGAGCGGTCGAGCGGCGTGCTCCGCTTCCACAGCCTGCCCGTCACGCTGGTGCGCGACTCGGTGCGCGCCACGGGCAAGAGCATCACGATCACCGGCGTCGCCGTGCGCCCCACGCCGCCGACCTCTGATCGGGAATGGCTCACCGACCCGCTCCGGCTGGCGGTCGACGCGCTGGACCAGAAGATCCGCGTCGAGCGTGACCGTCACGCCACCTACGCGGAGCAGCTCCGGCTGCTTTCCAACCTGGGCGGGCTGACCACGGCCCAGAGCGACCGCGAGCTGCGGCTCGGCGCCGTGAAGACCGAGGGCTGGAAGGCGGCGGTCGAGTTCCTCGAGGAGAAGCGCGAGGCCTACCACGCCAAGATCCGGGCGGTCAGCCTCGCTCTGGAGAAGCTCCAGCGCCAGCGCGACGAGGCGCAGAGCAAGCTGAGCGCGGCCATGCTGGCCCGCCGCGGGTCGCCCATCGAGGTCGAGGTGTCCTACTCGGGCCGGACCGGGGCGAGCGCCGAGGTGACGCTGGAGTACACGGTCACCAACGTGTCGTGGACGCCCCTCTACGACCTGCGCGGCTCGGCCGAGGGCGGGGCCTTCCAGCTCGTCTCCAACGCCAACATCCGCCAGGCGTCGGGCGAGGCCTGGGAGAACGCCCGGGTGACCCTCTCCACGGCGCGCCCGTCGGTGGGCACGGCGCCGGGCACGCTGCAGCCGTGGCGCGTGGCGCAGCGCTCGCTCGCGTCGCCCACCGGCGGCGGCCAGCGGCGGGGCTACGGCGGGGAGAACGACGGCGGCGTGGCCGGCCCCGACGCGGGCGGCGCCCTGGCCTCGACGACCATGACCGTGGCGCTCCCCGCGCGCGAGAGCATCGCCAGCGACAACTCGGACCACCGCGTCACGCTGCGGACGAGCAAGCTCCAGGGCAGCCTCGTGCACGTGGCGATCCCGTCGCTGACGCCGCAGGTGTTCCTCCGCGCGCAGCTCAACAACGGCACCGGGATACCGCTCCTCGGGGGCAACGTCTCGGTCTTCCTCGACGGCAACTTCGTCGGCATCGCCGCGTTCAGCCACCTCGCCGCGGCCGGCGAGGACTTCCACATCTACCTCGGCCCCGACCAGCGCCTGCAGGTCAAGCGCACGCTGCTCCGCGGCGACGTCGAAGGCTCCGGCATCTTCACCAAGAAGGTCACGGTGACGAACCGGTGGCAGATCGAGATCGCGAACTACTCGGGCCGCACTCGCCAGGTGGTGGTCCAGGACCAGTTCCCCGTGTCGGCCGATCCGAGCATCGAGACCAGGCTGGTCGGCACATCGCGGCACCCGGACCGCCGGGACCAGAACGGGATGCTGACCTGGAAGTGCGACGTGCCGCAGGGGAAGCGGGAGCACCTGGACTTCACCTACTCGCTGACCGTGACGCAGGCGATGTGGGACCGCTTCGAGCAGCAGCAGCTCGCCGAGGAGCGCCGGCAGGCCAACGCCGGGTACCACTTCGACAGCGCGGCGGAGGCGCCGGCGGCGGCGGCCCCGTCCCCGGCGCCGGCCATGCCCGCCAAGGCGCGGCGCATGTACAACCTGGAGATGATGATCCAGAAGCGGTGACCCACCGCCCGCCCGTCGGCCGCCGCGGCGCGGGTGGCCGGAGGCGCTCCTGCTTGCCCCCCGCCCGGCGATCCGCGATGATGCGCGCCATGACGTATCAGCCGCGAGTCGTGAAGGCGCCGCGCATGGCCGGTGGCATGCTCAAGCTGTCGGCCGGGCTCGCCGAGAGCTCCCTCACCGGCGGCCTGCTCGCCGGCACGATGCTCGGCTCCGCCGGCATCCTCGAGATGCGCGCCACGCCGTGCGACGAGGCCCTCGTCCTGCAGCCGCCGCGCCTGCCGCGCCAGACGCCGGGCGGCGATGCCGCGCCCCCGGTGCCCGACCTCGCCGCCCTGGAAGGCCTCGCGCCCGGCCCGGGCTTCCGCTTCGAGACGGCCCGCGACTTCGCGCGCGCCTACCGCGAGGGGCGCACGAGCCCCCTGCAGGTGGCGGAACGAGTGCTCGAGCGCACTCGCGAGAGCGAGGAGCGCGACCCGGCGATGCGCCTCTTCATCGCCCAGCAGCGCGACGACGTGCTCGCGCAGGCGCACGAGGCGACCGAGCGGTGGCAGCACGGCAAGCCGCTCTCGGCGCTCGACGGCGTGCCGGTGGCGGTGAAGGACGAGATCGACCAGCGCGGCTACCCGACCACCGTGGGCACGCGGTTCCTGGGCACGGCGCCCGCCGCCGAGGACGCCGGGAGCGTGGCCCCGCTGCGTCGCGCCGGCGCGGTGCTGATCGGCAAGGCCAACATGCACGAGATCGGCATCGGGGTCACCGGCCTGAACCCCCACCACGGCGCGGCGCGCAACCCCTACGATCCGACCCGCGCGCCGGGGGGCTCCTCGAGCGGCCCGGCCGCGTGCGTCGGCGCCGGCCTGTGCCCGCTGGCCGTGGGCGCGGACGGCGGCGGCTCCATCCGCATCCCCGCCTCGTTCTGCGGCGTCGTGGGCCTCAAGCCCACCTTCGGCCGGGTGAGCGAGCGCGGCGCCGCCCCCCTGTGCTGGAGCGTGGCGCACATCGGTCCGATCGCCGCCACCGTGGCCGACGCCGCGCTCGGGCTCGCCTACATGGCCGGCCCCGATCCGCGCGATCCCAACACCCACGGGCGCCCGCCGGTGACGCTCGACGGCCTCGGGCAGGCCGACCTCCACGGCGTGCGCGTGGGCGTGCAGCCCGCGTGGCTCGAGGACGCCGACGCCGCCGTGGTCGAGCAGTGCCGCCGCGGCATCGACCTCCTGCGCGCGGCCGGCGCCGACGTCCGCGAGATCGACCTCGAGGACCTCCAGCTCGTGCGGGCCGTCCACGTCACCACCATCGTCACGGAGATGGCGACGGCCCACCTCCACCACTACGCGGAGCACCGCAAGGACTACTCCCTCGAGGTACGGCTCAACCTGGCGCTGGCCCGCAAGCTCACGGCCACCGACTACGTGCATGCCCAACGCCTGCGCGCGCGCATCTGCGGCCGGGTCGCGTCGGTGCTCGCCGGAGTGGACGTGATCGCCATCCCCGCCACCGGCTGCACCGCGCCCCTGCTGCCCAGGGACGCGCTCAAGTCCGGCGAGTCCAACCTGGAGGTCATGGAGCGCATCATGCGCTTCTCGACGCTCGCCAACCTGACCGGCCTGCCGGCCATCAGCGTCCCGGCCGGGTACGACACCACCGGCCTGCCCGTGGGGCTGCAGCTCCTCGGCCGGGCCTTCGAGGAGCACCTGCTGCTGCGCCTGGCCGCGGTCGTCGAGCAGGGCGTGGAGCGTCGCGCGCCGCAGGTCCACTACTGCCTGCTCCCGGAGGCGGCCTCCTAGACGCGTCTCACGCGCGGCGCAGGTCGTCCCCATGCACACCCTCATCGCGGGCACCGGAGCAGTCGGCGGCTTCCTCGGGTGGCGGCTCATCAAGGCCGGGTGGCCCGTCACCCTGCTGGCCCGCGGCGCCACGGCCGACGCCATCGAGGCGCGGGGCCTCCGCGTCCGGAGCGACGATCGGGAGGACGCGGTGCGGGCGCCCGTGGTCCGCGACCTCGGCGCCCCGCCCGAGGACGGCTTCGACCTCGTGATCGCCGCCGTCAAGATGCCGGATCTCCCCGCCCTGGCCGCGGCCCTCCACGACGCCCTCGGCGCCGAGGGGACGGTGGTCGCGGTGCAGAACGGCCTCGGCGCGGAGGAGGTCCTCGCCGCACGGCTGGGCGCGGCCCGGGTCGTCGGCGGGGTCGCCTACGTCGGCGTCGACTGCCCGGAGCCCGGCCTCGTGCGCCACGTGACCGGGGGCCGCCTCACCCTGAGCACCCTCCCCGGCATCGACATGGTGCGCGCCGCGCGCCTGAGCCTGCTCTTCGAGGCCGCCGGCATCCCCTGCCGCCTGGCCGACGACCTGCGCGCGCTCCGCTGGAGCAAGCTGGTCTGGAACGCGAGCTTCAGCCCGGTGACGGCCATCGCCGGCGTGACCCTGGGCGAGGCGGTGGACGACCCGCGGCTGCTGGGCGTCGTGCGCGCGGCCATGGAGGAGGTGGCCGCCGTGGCGCGCGCCGCGGGCGTCAGGCTGCGCGACGACGTGGTCGAGCGCAACCTCGACCTGCGCCCCGACTTCCGCGCGGCGCTCACCTCGATGCTCCAGGACGTCCGCCGCGGACGCCCCACCGAGATCGAGGCCATCCTCGGCGAGGTGCTCCGCCACGCGGCCGCCCGCGGCGTCCCGGTCCCGACGCTCCAGACGCTCTACTCCCAGTGCGCCGCCCTCGACCGGCCGCGCCCCGCCTGAGACCGCGAGCTCCCCCCTTTTTCCGGGCCGTCGGTATAATGCGTCCCCGATCACCAATTGCCGCGGCGCGCGCCCGAGCGCGCCACGGCCTCTGAGGAGGGGCCCATGTTGGAGAAGGTGAACCTCGAGCAGAAGCTCGACAAGGAGACCTACCGCGCGACGATCGAAGGCCTGCTGCAGCGGCTCTTCGAGGCGCAGCAGCGCGCCCGCGCCGCCGGCCTGCCGGTGATGGTCGTGCTCGAGGGGTGGGACGAGTCCGGCAAGGGGCGCGCCATCCAGTCGATGAGCGCGCGCCTCGATGCGCGCGGCGTCCGCGTGCACCCGATCGGCGCCCCCACCGAGGACGAGGCGGCGCACCCGTTCCTGTGGCGCTTCTGGGTGCGCCTCCCCGCCAAGGGGATGATGGCCATCTTCGACCGCGGCTGGTACGGGCGCGTGCTCACCGAGCGCGTCGAGAAGCTGGTCAGGAAGAAGGTCTGGAAGCAGGCCTACGGCGCCATCAACGACTTCGAGCGCCAGCTCGCCGACGACGGTTATGTGCTGGTGAAGCTGTGGCTCCACATCTCGAAGGCGGAGCAGCGCAAGCGCATCAAGAACTGCCTCAAGGACGACAACCTCCGCTGGAAGATCTCCAAGGCCGACCTGCGCCAGCACCACCACTACGACCAGTGGGCCGACGCGGTGGAGGACCTCCTCAGCGAGACCGGCACGGCCTGGGCGCCGTGGACCATCATCGAGGCCGAGGACCTGCGCTTCGGCGAGGTCAAGATCATCGAGAGCATCATCGCCGGCATCGACGAGGGGATCCGCCGGAAGGAGGCGTCCAAGGCCAGGGTCGCGGCCATGCCCGCGGCGCCGCCGCCCGCCGAGCCCACGGGCTCGTCCATCCTGTCGCACGTGGACCTCGCGCTCACGCTCACCAAGGAGGAGTACGACGCGCAGCTGCCCCGCGAGCAGGTGCGGCTGCACGACCTGATGTTCGCGGCGCGCGACGCCGGGGTCCCGGTCGTCGTGGCCTACGAGGGGTGGGACGCCGCGGGCAAGGGGGGCAACATCCGCCGCGTCATCCAGACGCTCGATCCGCGCGGCTACGAGGTCATCTCCATCGCGGCGCCCACTTCCGAGGAGAAGGCGCGCCACTACCTGTGGCGCTTCTGGCGCGCGCTCCCGGCCGGCGGACGCCTCACGGTCTTCGACCGCACCTGGTACGGCCGCTTGCTGGTCGAGCGCGTCGAGGGTTTCTGCTCCTCCGAGGAGTGGCACCGCGCCTTCCGCGAGATCAACGAGTTCGAGCAGCAGCTCGTCGACTTCGGCACGGTGCTGGTGAAGCTCTTCCTCCACATCAGCCAGGACGAGCAGCTCCGGCGCTTCAAGGAGCGTCAGGAGATCGCCTACAAGCGCTGGAAGATCACCGACGAGGACTGGCGCAACCGCGAGAAGTGGAACCTCTACGAGCCCGCCGTGGTCGAGATGCTCGAGCGCACCAGCACCCGCTTGTGCCCCTGGACCATCGTCGAGGCGAACTGCAAGTACTACGCGCGCGTGAAGGCCGTCCGCACCGTGTCCGACGCCATCGAGCAGAAGCTGTAGCGCCTTCACCGCCCCTCGCTGCCGCCCGTTTCGCCACCCCCTCCCGTGGGCACCCGTAGCTGCGCCGCGTCACGCGACGCCGGCCGCCCGCTCACCGTCGGGGCTACCGCCTCCTGCCCGCAATGTCGCTCGTGGGGGCTTCTCGTGCGGCCCGGACCGAGCTACAATATCGCTCGCCAAGTGAGTCGGGGCGGTTACACGATCCTTCATTCAAGGAGGGCGTCATGACCTCACGGCAGCACCCGTCGCGGTTCCTCTTCGTAGCCGGGACGCTCGTCGTTCTCGCACTGCTGGTGGCCGCGTGCGGCGGCAGCCACGGCGCGAACACGGGCGACGGCGGCCAGCACGACGGCCCGGCCAACTGCACGCAGCCGGATCTGTCGATCATCCCGCCGCAGTCGTACACCCTGAGCGCGCAGGCGACCGCCGAGCTGAAGGTCCGCTACGCGTGCAACTCGCAGCCCTACTCGGGCATGCTGGTCAGCTACGAGATCGTGGGCGACGGCAAGGGGTCGGCGCTCTCGGCGGCCTCGGTCCAGACCGACGCCGACGGCGTCGCCACGGCGACGCTGACGGCGGGCACCCAGTCGGCGACCTTCGAGGTCAGGGCCTCGGCCGCGGGCGCGTCGCCGCTGACCTTCAGCATCACGGTCAACACGGCCAACGTCGGCACCATCGTCGTGACCATGCACTACTCGGGGACGGTGGTCTTCACCGAGTACAAGGCCTACCTGTTCCAGAACAAGCAGTGCACCGCCATCGACGCGTTCTCCATCACCGGCGCCCTCCAGGAGGCCGCGCCGGTCGCCGTCATCAGCGCCAAGCCGCAGTTCATCAACGTGCCGGTCGGCTCCAACTACACCGTCGCGATCACGGCCAAGAAGGGCGCCGACATCCTCGGCTTCGGCTGCACCCCCTCGATCAACGTCGCCGCCGCCGCCAAGACCGACGTTGACGTCACCATCGAGGACATCCCGGTCAGCTTCAACGGCACCTACGACCTCGACAACCACTTCGACCTCACGGGCCTCCTTCCGCCGAGCGTGGGCAACATCATCCACATCTTCGACGAGATGTCGGACGATCACGCGATCAACGGCAACGTCGCCCTGGACCAATGGGGCGAGGACCCGGCCGCCTTCCTCCTCGACTTCATCTACAAGCAGTTCTGCAGGTGGGAGTGCACGAACGCGAACCCTAGCTGGAGCAACTGCACGCCCGGGACCCACGCGATGGGCGACCTCAAGGAGACCTACCGCGGCATGCGCGGCGTCACTCCGTTCTACCAGTGGGATGGCGACCAGCCGGCCGTCAACTCCCTGTGCGGGATTCTCGACGAGCACTGGGGACTGACTCAAATCGTCCAGGGCCAGGTGCAGGCGATCATCCCGGATGCCTTGATCAACATCACGGACACCATCGGAGACCTCGCACGGGCCATCGACAAGATGCATATCTCGTCGGTCCTCACCCTGAACGACATCCGCCCCGGCCGACAGGGGAACTTCTCGCACGAACTCGTCACGATGTTCGTCAACCTCCACGACCTCAGTGGAACGCTGCACACCGTGCAGGTCGACCTGGCCTCCGCCGGCCTGACCAACCTCAGCTACTCCGGAAACACGACGGTCACGAACGACAAGCTCCAGATCCCTTCACACACGTTCCAGCTCAAGTTCGGCAAGCTGGTCCAGTACATCTACCTCAACTTCCTCATCCCGCTCCTGGCGCCAAATTGTGGCGCGCCGAACAACACGACCGCGTGCCTCCTCCAGCAGTTCATCAACTGCACGACTGTCGGCGGATGGCTCTACGACCAGTGCGTCACGGTCATGTATGATTGGCTGGGGTTGTCGAATACCTGCCCTGTGTCCGCCACTACCCTCGCCGGATACTGCACCACGGGCCTCGGCTTCGCTGGCGCCTACATCGACAACAGCATGGCCAGCTGGATCGGGGGCGACACCGACTTCACCCTGCAGGGTGCCTGCTCGGCGAGCAGCGTCGACACCCACCGGGTCGCCACGGCCCTCGATGGCACTCCGCCGACCGCGGATGAGGCCTGGGCCGGCCACTGGGTCGAGGGCACCGCGAACGCCAACTTCACCGGCTACTTCACCGGCGTGAGGCAGTAGCCAAATCACTCGTCCCGCCGACGCTACGATCAGCCCGTCTGAGCCCTACCGAGCTCTACTCCACCAGCCTCAGGACGTGCTCCCCGTCGGCGACGAGGAGCTTCCGCTCGCCCGGCATGAAGACCATGCCTTGCGGACCACCGAACGCCGCCGTGGCCTGCCCGCCATCGATGCTGCTGCGACAACGATAGCGACCCGCAAGCGTCGTCACCCGCATGGAGACGGGGTCGACCTGCCGAATGGTGGACCCGTCCCCGACGAACAGGCTCTGCCCATCATACGCCATGCCCCCGCCGCCTTGACCCCATGGAGGACGGAGGTCTTGGAACCTGGCCGCGCTTCCGACGCCATCAACGTGACCAGCAGCACCGAGCACGCCGGCGACCGTGGTTATAGAGTAGGGTCCCGTGGGGCTGGAGATGTCAATGGAACGGAGCGCCGCGTTGTCGCGGTCCATGACGAAGAGCCGAGTTCCAACCACCAGCAGCGAAGCCAGGAAGCTGAGTCGGGCCGCGGCTCCCTCGCCATCGAATGCGCCGCACGTGCTCATCTGGCCAACGATCGTCTCAACGTGCCAGGGCGGCGTCGGCGTGAACCTGCGGATTGCGCACCAGTCAGCCAGGTACACGTACGTTCCATCGGACGCAGCGCTGGTGAGCGCCTTGAACCTCGCCGCCGCGCCGTCACCGTCCGTGTTTCCCACGGTGCCGTCGCCGGCCCGGGTGACGACGCTGGCGGTAGCAGGGTCGAACTCCCTGACCGAGTTCATGTCCGGCAAGTAGGCCACGCTGCCATGGCTCACGAGCACGCCAGGCGCCGAGAACCGGACGTCCAACCCCGTGCCATCCAGGAACCCCGAGGAGTTGGGGTCGCCACAAATCGTCAAGGCAGCGAGAGCCGTCGGATTGAACGAGCGGAGGGCGTAGCCGTCGCTGACGACGATCCCCGAGGGCAGAAGCGAGAGGGCTCCCGGGCCCTTGAACCGGACGTCGGGGACAGTTCCATCCACGACCGCGCTCTCCCCCTTCGCGCCAACCACCGTCGACACCTGGCCCGAGGGCGACACGCGACGGATCACGTGGTTCGACGAGTCGGCCACGAAGACGTCGTTCGGAACGAGCATGCTCGTGGCGATACCCACGGGGATGTTGAACCTCGCGGCCGTCCCCTGCCCGTCCACGTAGCCCGACTGGGCGGCCGCGCCGGCCAGCGTCGAAACGTTCTTCGTGTTGGGATCCAACTGGCGAATCGTGTGGTTGTTCGTGTCGCTGACGAAGAGGGTTGTCCCCCACGCGTCGAAGGTGATCCCCTTCGGTTGATTGAAGCGCGCCGCCGCGCCCACTCCATCGGCACTGCCCGAAGCGCCCGCCGTGCCGAATGGAGTCGTCACCACTCCGCTCTGGGTCACCTTGCGTACCGTGTGGTTCATAGTGTCGGCGACGTACAGGTCACCGGTATTCGAGACTGTCAGGCCAAACGGGGAGTAGAACCGGGCCGACGTACCGGTAGCATCGGTCGAGCCAAGCGAGCCCGCAACCCCGGCCAGCGTAGTCACCGCATAGGTGCCTCCAAGCGTCGTGTCCACAACGCGGATGGCGCATCCATCGGTCACGAAGAGCTTCTGCTGGTAGTAGGCCAGCCCCCTGGGATTGTTGAATCGCGCCGCGGTGCCTGGGTTGCTGTCTGTTGAGCCCTGCTGGCCGGCCGCGCCGGCAATTGTCAGGGTAGCCCCGTCGGCAATCGCAACGCGCCGAATCGTGTACTGCGTCCTCTCCACGACGTAGAGGTACGTCCCGTCACTCGCCACCCCGAACGGGTCCTCGAAGCGGGCAGCCGATCCCACGCCGTCGTCGGTCCCGTGCGCCGCCCGATCGCCCGCGAGCGTGGTGACAGCAAGAGCTGGGAGCGTGGCTTTGCGAATCGTGTACGTGCCGTAGTCCTCCGTGAAGAACAGGCTCGCACCATCGAACCTCATGAACTGCGGCCCCTTCACCCGCGCAAGAATGCCCGTGTCGTCGCAGTACGAGTACGCCCCCGCCTTCCCCGCGATCGTCGTCACCGTCCCCGTGTACCGGCAGGTGGGGTCGCAGCCGTCGCCGTTGTCGTGGTTGCCGTCGTCGCAGCGCTCCCCCTTGGTGGCGTCCACGTAGCGGTCGCCGCAGACGTTGGGCTCGCAGGTCGGCGCGTGGCACACGGGGCGCTCCCCGTCGCGGGCCTTGCACTCGTCGTTGGTGGCGCAGCCGCGGCAGGCGCCGCTCGCGTCGCAGATGGGCGTGACCGCCGAGCCGCCCACCGGACATGAGGTGGGCGTGCAGATGCAGGCAGTGCCGTTGCAGCTCGGGGTGGTGCCGCTGCAGACCGCGCAGCCGGCGCCGCAGTGCGCGGCGTCGTTGGCCACGCAGCTGCCGCCGCAGCAGTGGCGGCTGGCCGAGCACGAGGCGCCGTCGCCGGCCACGGTCGGGTAGTCGCAGAGGCCGCTGGAGTTGCAGACGGCGCCCACGGCCGTGCGGCAGTCGGGCGGCGTGGTGCAGTCCCCCGCGCTCTGGCAGCCGTTCGGCTTGCACTCGCCGCCCGAGCACGGCACGATCCGACCCCTTTGGTCAGTTCGCAATTGTGCTATCCCCTGACGAGCATTGACGTTTCTGGTTCCAGTCCCAGAATTCCTGCCACCAGCCGCTCTGGCGCACGCAGGCGAGGGCGATGGTGTGGTTGAGGTTG
>JACRCY010000421.1 GCA_016218785.1 Deltaproteobacteria bacterium | reverse complement strand
GTGCGCCAGGCACTCCGCGGCGCACGGCGGCGACTCCGCCGCCGTCGCAGGGTCCAAGCCCAGGAACTGCGCCACGAACGGGCAGCGCGGTCGTGCCAGGACCTCGTGCATGGATCCGGCCTGCACCACCCGCCCCCCGAGCATGACCGCGAGGTGGTTGCCCATGGCCTCGGCCTCGTCGCGGCTGTGCGTGACGTGGAGCGTGGTCAGCCCGACCTCGTGGTGCACTCGGCGGATCTCGGCTTGCAGCTCGAGGCGCGCGTTGTGGTCCACCAGGCTGAGCGGCTCGTCGAGGAGCAGCAGCCGCGGCCGGGTGGCGAGGGCGCGGGCGATGGCCACCCGCTGCGCCTCGCCGCCGGAGAGGGTCGCCACGGGTCGCTCCAGGAGGCGCTGGAGGCCGAAGACCGCGACCGCGGCCTCGACGCGGCGCTGCCGCTCGGTTGCGCCCAGCGCCCTCGCCCGCAGGCCGTACTCGATGTTCCCGCGCACGTCGAGGTGCGGGAAGAGGGCCGCCTTCTGGAAGACCAGGCCGATGCCGCGACGCTCGGGCGGCTCCCGGGTCACGTCGCGCCCGTCGATCGCGACGCGCCCCTCGTCGAGGTCGTGGAAGCCGCAGAGGGCCTGCAAGAGCAGCGTCTTGCCGCAGCCGCTCGGGCCCAGCAGCACCCAGTAATCGCCCGCCGCGAGGCGCAAGGAGATGCCCTCGAGGGCGAAGTCGCCGAAGCGGCACGACAGGCCCTCCACGGCGACGGCCGCGGCAGCGGGGGCACGGGCCGCGGCGGTCACGGCCGTCCTCCGCGGCGCTGCAGCGCGAACGGCATGAGCGACTGGCCGAACTGGAGGATCACGAAGATCCACAGGCAGATCACCAGGAGGAGGATGGCGATCGGCCGGCTCTCGGTGAGCCCCGCCCGCAGGAACTCGGTGTGCACGAGCATGGGTCCCGACACCGGCGACGAGGCGAAGAGGACGACGCAGCCGAACTCGCTCACCGCGCGCGCCCACGCCAGCGCCGCGCCCACCAGGAGGCCGCGGCCGGCGAGCGGCACCGCGATGCGGGCGAAGGTCGAAGCCGCGCCGTGCCCGAGGCTCCGGGACGCCTGCTCGAGCTCGAGCGGGACCGCCTCGAAGGCGGTCATGGCGGTCTTCACCAGGAAGGGCGAGGCCACGAAGACCTGGGCGAGCACGAGGCCGGCGAAGGTGCCCGACGCGCCGAGGCCGAGGGACGCGAGCCCCTGCCCCAGGGCGCTCCCGGGCCCGAGGAGCACGATGAGCGCCACGCCCGCGACCGACTGCGGCACGAGGATGGGCAGGTCCACGAGCGACTCCACCCAGCGCTTGCCGGCGAAGTCGAGCCGGGCCAGCGCGTAGGCCAGCGGCACGCCGAAGGCGGCGCAGATCAGGGTGGCGACCGTGGACGAGAGGAGGCTCGTGCTGATCGCGCCGCGCACCTCGGGACGCTGGAAGACGCGCCACAGCGTCTGGGCCGAGTCCTGCAGCGCGAGGTGGATGAGCGGGAAGAGGACCGCGAACATCCCGACGAGGCCCGCCCCGAGGCAGAGGAGCGCGAAGCGCGACGCCGACCGCCGGGCGCGCCAGACGATGGCGTAGACGAGCGCCAGCGGGATGAAGGTCTCGAACCCGTAGGGCTGCAGGATGACGAAGCAGAGGACGAAGATGCCGAAGAAGCCCAGCAGCACCGGCGACCCGAAGACGCTCGCGTAGGCCACCACCAGGAGGATGAAGAGCGGCTTCTTGCCCAGGTAGACCATGGTGAGCAGGAAGAGCGCGACATAGCCCAGCAGGAAGAGCGCCAGCCAGGCGCCCGAGCGGCGTTTCAGGACCTGGGCCGCGCAGTAGAGGACGTAGAGGTTGGTGGCGAAGAGGACGAGGTTGAGCGCCGGCGACAAGGGGGGCGCCGGCAGCAGCGCCAGGACCACGTGGATGGCCGCCAGCACGAGCGCCGCGATGGCGCCGGGCCTCGCCGAGAAGGCCATGCCCCCGCCCCGTGGCTTCATGGCGCGCTCACGGTGAGGGGCCTGAGCGCGGCCGGCAGCGCCGGGCACCCCCGGCACGGCGCGGGCTGCAGGGGATGGAACCCGGCGCGCCGGAGCAGGCGCCGCCCCTCCGCGCCCAGCAGGAGGGCGACGAAGCGGGCGGCGGCCGCGGGCTGCGGCGCCGAGGCGGGGATGGTGACGCCGCAGGTCACGGGCGCGCCTTGCACTTGAGCCCCACGTACCCTCACCTTGGCGGTCGCGTAGTGGGAGGCCAGCTCGCGACGCGACAGGTTGCAGGCTTGGGGCAGCCCCGTGTCCTTCAGGTGGTGGTCCTCCGACGAGGACCGGTAGACGAAGGCGTAGTCGACGGCGCGCGCCTCGAGCAGCGCGAGCAGCTCGGTCTCGTCGGGCGCCACGTGCTCGCGGGCGACGCGGGCCGCGAGCGTCTCGGCTAGCCCCTGGCGCGCGCCGGTCGCACAGAGCTGCCACGCCAGCAGCGTGTGGTAGCCGAGCGGCGCGGTCTCCGGGTCGACGCGCCCGAGGCGCACCCCGGGCCGCTGCAGCACCTCGGGCCAGTTGTCGGTGCTCACCTCGTCGGTGAAGCGGCTGTGGTCCCGGTGCGCGAGGACGATCTCGCCGGCGGCGAACTCCACGCTCCAGGCGGCGTGGCCCGGCACCAGCATGCGGTCGATGACGCCCACGTCGGCCACGGCCACGACGTCGGCCCGCATGCCCAGCTCCGTGAGCTTGCGGGCCGCGACGAGCGAGCCGCTCGGCTCCAGGCGCACGCGCCACCCCGGCTCGCGGCGCTGGAACTCCTCGGCGGCGTCGCTCGCGACCCGCCGCAGGCTGGTGGCGTGGAAGACCACCACCTCCTTGCGGTCGGAGCAGCCGACCGCGAGCAGGACCACCGTCACGACGAGTGTCCGCCTCATAGGTTGAAGGTCAGGAACAGCCTGACCTCGATCGGTGATGAGGGCTGGCAGGAGAGCTGCGTGGGATCGAGGCAGCGGGTCTGGCGGAACAGCACCTCGCCGTCGAGGTAGAGCCGGTCGCCGATGACCCAGATGGCGCCCCCCGCCACGTAGAACTCCCAGCCGTCGATGTGCCCCTCGTCGGCCGTGGCCGTGCCGGCCTGGTCCTTGCCCCACAGGTAGAAGACCCCGTTGCGCTGGATCAGGAAGAGGCGCGAGGCCTCCTCCATCGGGAAGATGCGCAGCTCCGTCTCGGGGCCCGTGCGCTCCTGCCGGTAGGTCTTCACCGCGGGCCCCGTGCCCGTGGCGGCGCCGGCGACGAGGAGGTCGGTGGTCAGGCCATGCCCGAAGCTCCACTTGAGCTTGGTCGTGAACATCTTGTTCCACCGCATGAGCCACTCGACCACGGTCTCGTAGGTCTGGTTCCGGCCCCACTCGGGGGCGGCGACGCCGAGGGTGGTGTCGTTGAGGCTCCGGAGGCTCGCGTAGTTGAGCCGGAAGGTGAGCGGCGAGGTGGGCCGGGGGCGCCAGACGACGCGGTTGCGCAGCTCCAGCCGCTCGGTGGTGCGGTGCTGATCCTCGTCGTTCAACCCCCGCTCCCAGAGCTGGTAGAGATCGAGATCGATCTTGCCGCCGCCGGCGTAGACCGCGCGGTTGTCGAAGCGGTGGATCCGCTGCTGGAGCGTGCGCAGGTCGGCCTCGCTGCGGTCGTCGGCGGCCACCGAGTAGCGCGGCTCGAGCACGACGGGGGTGAGCTTCGACCACCACTGGCCCGGGTAGATGCCGAGCGCTCCGCCCAGGGAGCCCTTCGAGGTCCTGAACGGCAGGGCCGGGTTGGTGATCCGGTCGTCGTCGTAGGTGACGTTGTAGGTCACCTGGGGGATGAGCCCCTTCACGTACGAGGAGCGCGCCCCGGAGAGCAGCTCCCAGTGGTGGAGCTGGAGGCCGAAGTTGTTTCCCTCGTCCTCCTGACGCCACACCTTGCGCTGCCGGAAGAGCGCGTAGGCCGACTCGGTGGCGTTCGGCGCAAGCTTCCCCTCGACCCGGAGCAACTGCACCCGGTCGGCGTGGGCGAACGCCCCGTGCTCCTCGGTCTCGGCCTGGGAGAAGCCGTAGAAGGCCCGGACCAGGAACCGCTTCATGCCGGTCCATTTCAGGAGCCCTCTGGCGAGGTCATAGTCCACCTGCCCCACCGCCTTGACGCGGCTCACGGTGGAGTCGAGGCCCTCGACCAGGGTGTGGCCGAACTGGAGGCTGGTGGCCGGCAGGCTCTCCCTGGTGAGCTGGACCCGGCCGAAGGCCTGCTGCACCACGCCGAAGGAGCCGTCGTCGATCGACGACGTCTGGCGCAGGAAGAAGGCCGTGGCCGGGAGCCAGCGCAGCGGATACCCCGTGGCGTGGAGCCGCACCTCGTCGCGGAGCCGCGCCTGGTGCTCGGCGCTGGTGAACATCGTGTCGAGGCTCCCCATCCCGAGGTAGCCCCCGCTGTAGTGCCGCGCCGAGAGCATCCCCTCGAGCCAGGGGTGCGCCACCCGCAGGAACCCCATGCCGGCCCAGCCGTCGGAGTCGCCCGGGTTGTGACCGTGGGTGCCCGCCAGCTCGGCGTAGGCGGTCAGGCGGCCGCGCTCGCCGAGCTGGCGCTCGTAGCGGCCGTCGAACACGCCCGTCGTCATCCGGCGCGGTAGCCGGCCGTTCACCGTCGGGCCGATGCCCCACAGCTCGGTGGCGCGGACCCCCACCTCGAACCCCTTGACGGGGGACGCGGCGATGCGCGCCGCCGCGACCAGCTCGCGCACGTCGCCGCCGGCGCTCTGGCCCGCCGTGCTGCCGCGGGTCATGACCTGCGTGGCGAAGAGCTTGAGCGACGCCTTGGCGGCGTCCGACTTCTCGTCGATGGTCAGCTCGAGGTAGTAGCTCTTCGAGTGGGCCTTGGCCGCGTAGGCGGTGGCGAGGCCGAGGTCGAGGACCAGCGCCGCGCCCGGGTCGTCCGCCACGACCACCGGCACCACCTCGCGGGCCGACGGCAGGTCGTAGTTGTAGAGGTTCTCGGCGTTGACCTCGTCCCCCATGTCGTGGATGGCGACCTGGATCGCGCGGCTCCCCTGCCGGTACTCGAGGTAGACGCTCCGCTTCCAGCCCCGGTCGATGTACTTCGGCGCGGCGCCGTCGATCTGCTGGTACAAGCCCGTCTCCTCGCTGATGAGCCGCGCCTGCCCCGTCCGGGACCAGTCGCCCACCTCGCGGTCGGCCGGGAGCATGTCGAGGATCGAGAGCGCGCCCAGGCTCTTCTTGGCCACCAGGTCGTACTCGTACTCGACCTCGATGATCGACAGCTCGTCGACGCGCTCGGGGTCGAGGAAGGCGAGCTGCCCCGACGGGTAGATGATGGTGTAGTCGGTGCCGTTGACCTGGAGCTCGCCGTCGACGTAGATCCGCTCGGTGCCCGGGAGGATGTACTTCTGGCTGAGCTGGTAGATGTCCTGCCGCGGCCCGGCGATGAAGTCGCGCTGGGTGGCGCCGCGGCGCTGGCCGGTGACGAGGGTGCCCTGCACCTTGGAGTCCTTGCCGCGCTCGGCGAGCCGGACCTGCCCCCCCTGGAGGAGCACGGGCTTCTCGAGCCCCTCCTCCTTGGTGCGGTACTGCCACTTGTCCGAGGCGACGATCTCGCGGACGACGTCGTTCTCGTTGCCGAGGTACTCCAGCTTGTAGGTCAGGTCGCGGTAGGTGAAGCGGTAGTTGGGGACGGGGCACCAGAGCTTGCGGCCGGCCGGAGTGCCGCACTGGCCCACCAGGGGCTCGATCTGGCCGTAGTCGAGCCGGATCGTGGCGTCGAGCGAACGCCCCTTGCCGAAGCGCAGGCCCACACCGAAGCCCGACTCGACCGTGGCGTAGCGATCCGCCGACCAGGTGCGCGAGTGGAAGTCGTACGGCTGGAGCAGGTTGAGCGTGCCGAAGACGCGCACCGACGAGCCCCTCTCGCTCGCCCGGGCGGTCGCCTTGAAGGTCTTGAAGGTCCAGACCGCGCGCTGGATGTCGAAGACCCAAGCGCCGTCGGTGAACATCATGGTGAAGACCCCGCTCCCGATGAGCGTGCCGGTGGCGCCGGCCTGGCGCAGCAGGCCGTCCGCCTCGGTGAAGCGGGTCAAGGCGCGCGTCGGCTTGTAGTACTGGACCACCTCCGTGTCGGTCGTGATGAAGAGGTAGTCGCCGAAGACCTCGAGGCCCTTGATGGACTTGCCCTTGAGCGCGTCCTGCTGCGGGAACGGGTAGACGGCGTCGGACGACGGGTTGATGGTGAGGAGCCCCTGGTCGGTGCCCACCCAGAGCCCCTCGCTGTCGTTGACGAACGCGTAGACGACCTGCGACCCCAGCTCCCTGGAGCCGAAGTTGGAGAAGAAGCGGGTCTTGGGGCGGAAGCGCGACAGCCCCCTGTCGTGGCGGCACCAGAGGTCGTCCCCGACCTGGTACAGCTCCGCGATGTCCTCGCCGGCCAGGCCGTCCGCCGTGGTGTAGGGCCGGAAGCCGTCCGTGGCGGGGTCGTAGAGCGCGATGCCGTTGCGGGTGGCGAACCAGACTTGCCGCCCCACGGTGAGGGCGAAGTTCACGGCGGTGTCGGGCAGCCCCTCCTTCTCGGTGTAGACGCGGAGGGTGCGGTCGAGCTTGCGGTAGCGGACCAGCCCCTTGTTGGTCGCGAACCAGACGAACTGCTCGTCGTAGGCGACGGCGGCGACCGCCTGGCTGGGCAGCCCGTCGTCCATCACCAGCCGGGTCGACTTCCGGGTGCCGGTGTCGAAGCGGATCACGCCCTCGTCGGTGGCGATCCAGAGGATGGTGTCGTCGATGACCAGGTGGTTGACGGTCCCCGGCGCGGGGAAGACGCTCCACTGGTCGCGGTTCTCGAAGACGAAGACCTCGCCCACCGCGATCCACACGCCGCCGCGCGGATCCACGGCGATGGGCGGGTTGCGGCCATGGGCGCCGCCCGACGACACGAGCGCACCCGCCAGCAGCGCGGCTGCCACTGCCCCCCGGTGTGAGCGCCGGATCATGCCCCCTTCAGGCACGGCGTCGCGCCGGGTCAGGCCTTGACCTTCTTCACCTTCAGCTTGGCGACGTGGATCTCGCCCATGCCGGCGCACAGCTCCAGGTGCTTCACGTCGGCCGGGGTCATCTGCTTGTTGTTGAAGCGAGCCAGGGTGAGGCCGTAGGCGTCCACGCACACCGGGTTGCGCCCGGCGACGATGCGGCCGGGCGTGGCCGTGTCGCCGGGGCCCGTGGGCCCGTTGGTCAGCAGCGCGCGGGTGGCGTCGAGGATCGTGAGCTGGGGCTTCACCACCCGCTGGAGGTCGGCGATCGCCTGGTGCAGGTTGAGCATGGTGTGGAACGCCTTCCGGTCGTAGATGAGCCCCATGGCGTTCTTGAGCCCGAAGGAGACCCCCGTCTCGTTGTGCGCCTTGGCCGCCGGGATGCTGATGAGCACGTCGGCCGAGAGGTACGCCTTGGCGACCTCCACCTGCTTGAGCTGCACGCCCCCCTTCACGTCCACCTTCGAGAACTCGCCCGGGCTCGAGAGCACCTTGATCTTGACCTGCGGCAGGGCCTGCAGCGCCGCGATGAGCCCGCACCGCTCGAGGCACTTGAGGCCCCGCCCCTGCGGGAACTCCACGACCGTCACCGACTTCGCGCCCGCGTCGATGCAGGCCTTGGCCACGGCCACGACCGTCTCCGGGTGGGTGGTCGAGCCCCAGTCGGGCGGGTTGGCGAAGCCCGCGTTCGGCTTCAGCACGACGTGGTTGCCCTTGCGCACGAACTTGCCGATGCCGCCGAGGGCCGTGAGCGCCGCGGCGACCATGGCCTTGGGGTCGCTGCCCGAGACGTCGACGAGGTCGGGAGCGGGGGCCGCGAAGGCCCGGCGCCCCAGCAGCGGCACGCTGGCGGCGGCGATGAGGGTTCCACCGATGAAGCTGCGGCGCGAGAGGGGCATGGGACCTCCTGGGTCCTCCTGCGACTGGTGTGCTATCTTAGAATCTCCTCATGGCGCCGCGCAAGCCGACTGGCCGCGCGGGAACCCGACGGGCTTCGCCCGGCGGGTCCCATCGCGGGAGGGTCTGGGAACCCCCTTGGGGTTCCCAGTCCAGTGGAGGCGGGAGCACGAGGCGCGAGCTCCTGTCCCGGGCAGCCAGGATCGCCGCGGGCGCGTCGATCGCGGGTGCGGTTGGCGCAGGTGCTGCCGGCGCGGGCGCGGCGGGCAGCGGCCTCGCCGGCTGCCTGTTTCCGGACGTCGGCGGCAAGTGGGCGACGCTCACGGGCCAGTGTCTGGACGACGGCGGGGTGCCTCCGCCCACGCCCGGCGCGCGGGTCGTCGAGGTCTTCCGCGCCGACAGCGTCGTCACCGATCCGAAGGTCGCGCTGAACCCCGCGGCGGTCCGCCCCATGCTCGACGCGGCGCTGGCCTCCCTCACCGACGGCGCGGCCTCCCCCTGGTCGGTGCTGCTGCCCGACTGCGGCCCCACGGCCCGCATCGGCATCAAGGTCAACTGCCTCAACCAGTACCTCGCGACCTCGGTGCCCCTGGTGCAGGCGCTCGTCGCGAGCCTGATGGAAGGCCTCGGTGTCGAGGCGACGCGCATCACGGTGTGGGACCGGCGCCTCGACGAGCTGACCCGCGCGGGCTTCACCGGCGACGCGCTCAACGGCGTCTCGGTCTCGGGCACCGTCAGCTCGACCAGCGACTCGAGCGGGCCGGGCTACTCGAAGGCGATCTGCGGCGTGGTGGCGGGGAAGACACCGCTCCTGTCCAGGATCATCACCGAGCAGACCGACCTCACGATCAACGTGCCGGTGCTGAAGACCCACGTGGTGTCGGGGATCACGGCGGCGTTCAAGAACATCTACGGGATCATCGACAACCCGGGCGACTACCATGCGAACGCCAACGACGCCCTGCCCGCCCTCTACGCGCTGCCGCCGATCCGCAACCACCTCCGCCTGACGCTCGTCGACGCGCTCATCGCCGTGCTCACGGGCGGCACCTCGGACCCGCCGGACGCCCAGCCGCGGCGGATCATCCTGGGCCAGGACCCGCTCGCCGTCGACAGCTACTGCCTGGCGCTCGCGAACCAGCTGCGGGCGGAGTTCGCCCAGCCGCCGGGGGACATCGACACGAGCCTGCTGGGCTGGCTGGACAAGGCCGCGGAGATGGGCCTGGGGACGCGCAGCTACGAGCTGGTCACGGTGACGCAGTAGGCGCGGCGACTACTGGATCTTGGCCGCCACCGCCTGGACGAAGGTCAGACCCAGGTCGTGCGCGGCCTGGTCCGGCTGGCCGCCGGCGGCCAGGGCCACCTTCGACTCCAGGAAGTACTTGTCCACGCAGGCGTTGAACCACCAGAACGCAGCGGACGTGGCGCTCCGGCCCTGGGCGCCGATCGACTCGTCGCTCCAGGTCTTGCTGCTGAAGGTCGGGGCATTGACGACCAGGTAGTCGTACATCGACGAGCACCCGGCCGCGTCGGCCACCTCCCAGATGCGGAAGTCATTGGTGTAGTCGCCGTTGACGTACTTCAGCATCGCGAAGGCGACGAAGGGGCTCGGCGCGGCTTCGAACGGGGCGATGTCTCCGTCCACGAGCGCCTCCGCCGCGTCGCGGTCGGGGGCCACCTGCGGCGCCGATCCGGCGGGATCGGCGGTCCAGCCCGTCACCTCGTTGTCCGCGGGGAAGAAGCTGTCGAGCGAGGTCGACGACGACCCTCCTCCACACGCCCCGAGAAGGGTGACGGCGGCGAGCACGGGCACGAGCCCGACGATGCTGGAGAGGCGCTTCATGGGTCCTCCTGCTGGCACGGTGTGGGGCGATTATCGACTGGCGGCCCGGAGGGCGCAAGGTGCCTGGCGGCGCCGTGTGCCTGGCGGCGCCGACCGGCGGCCCGCCGCGATCCGGGCGTCGGCGTCCGACAGGCGTCGGCGTCTGGCTTGCCTCGCGGCCGCGGCTCGCATAGTCTTCTCTGCAGCCGTGCGCTGGGTCGTCGTCGCATTGCTCGTGGCCGTGCCCGTGGCGCTCGTCACCTGGGTGGTGGCGAGCGGCCGCCGACCGCTCCCTCCCGAGGTCGCGCCCGCAGCCGCCGCCAGCCAGCCGGGCCGGGACGACGACGCAGTGCTCAAGGCGCTCCTCGCGGCGCCCCTGGCCGGGGTGACCGTCAAGGGCGGCGTCACGCTCTACGACGCCAAGGGGCTCTTCGACTACATCGACGGCGCGGCGCCCATCTACATCGAGCGCAAGTTCCGCCGCCTGGCCGCGGCCGAGATGGCCACGCCCGACGGCGGCGAGCTCACCTGCGACGTCTACGACATGGCCGCGCCCGAGAACGCGCAGTCGATCTTCGAGAGGGAACGCTCGCCCGCCGCCAAGGCCGTGGACGGCTGGCCCGAGGCCATCACCGGCCCCAAGTCCTTCGTCTTTCGGACGGGCCGCTACTACACCAAGCTCACCGCCTTCGACGCCAAGGCCGAGGCCCTCCTCCCGGAGGTCGCCAAGGGCCTGCGCACCAGGATGAGATGACGAAGGACGACGCTCCCCCGGCCGCCGACGAGCCTGCGCCGCCCTCGCCGGACGCGCGCCCCGCAGCGACCGGATCGGTGCAGGCGGCATCGCGCGGGGCACCTCCGGCGCCGGGCGAGGAACGCGGGCTGAGCCGCCGCGATGTGCTGCGCGTGGCCGCCTGCGCCGGCATGGCCGCCGGCGGCGTGGCCTTCGGGCTCGCGATCCGCGACCGGAACCCGGGCGGACGCCAGAGGAAGCTCGCCGCCATCCGGGACCACCGCGTCGCCCGCCCGGCCGGCGCCGTCGGGATGGCGATCGTCCGCGGTCCCGACGCGGCCGCGAACGTCACCCGCGCGCTCGAGGCACTGGGCGGAATTTCGGCATTCGTTCGCCGCGGCGACAAGGTGGCGATCAAGCCGAACGTCGGATGGAACCGGCTGCCCGAACAGGCCGCCAACACCAACCCGGACGTGGTGGCGCAGCTCGTCCGCATGGTGATCGCGGCCGGCGCCGCCAGGGTCTGGGTCACCGACTACCCGGTCAACACCGCCGAGCGCTGCTTCGAGCGCTCGGGCATCCGGAAGGCCGCGCTCGCCGCCGGCGCCACCGTGGTCATGCCCGACGCGAACAACTTCCGCGACATCGAGGTGGGCGGCAAGTTCCTGCGCGTGGCCGAGGCCCTCTATCCCATCGTTGACGCCGACCGCGTCATCAACGTCCCCCTCGTGAAGCAGCACGGCCTCTCGGGTGCCACCATCGCGATGAAGAACTGGTACGGCGTCATCGGCGGCCACCGCGTGCGCCTCCACCAGGACATCCACCGCGCGATCGTCGAGCTCGCGGCCATGGTCAAGCCGACGCTCACGGTGCTCGACGCCACCCGCGTGCTCCTCGCCAACGGCCCATCGGGCGGGAGCCTCGCCGACGTGAAGCGGGTCGACACGATCGCGGCCAGCACGGACGAGGTCGCCCTGGACGCGTTCGGGGTGACCCTCCTCGGTCTGAAAGCCGCGGACGTTTCCTTCATCGCGGAGGCGGAGAAGGCGGGCCTCGGCAAGGCCGACTGGAAGAGCCTCAAGCTCGTGGAGGTTGGCGGCTGATGTTCCTCTGGCTCCGGCGCGCCTACCAGGTCGTCTTCTTCGGCCTGTTCCTGTTCCTGGTGCTAGTCACGACCGCCGGGCTGATCCGCGGCTACCCGGTCCACTGGTTCCTCGAGGTGGACCCGCTCGTCGCGCTGTCAACGGTGCTCTCGACCCGCTCGCTCCACCACCAGCTGCTCTGGGCCCTCCCCCTGGTGGTCCTGACGCTGGTGCTCGGCCGCTTCTTCTGCGGCTGGATCTGCCCCATGGGGGTGCTGCACCACCTGCTGGGCTGGCTCGGGCGCAGGCGCCGCAAGCCCGACCGCGTGCTGCAGAACCGCCCCCGCCCGTCGCACAAGATCAAGTACTTCATCCTCCTCTTCATGCTGGGGGCGTCCGCCCTGGGGAGCGTCCAGATCGGGCTCCTCGATCCCGTCGCCTCCACGTGGCGGGCCTTCTCGACCTCGATAATTCCGGCATTGAGCAATTCGGCATTCGGATTATATCAGGGAGAAAGGCATTTCAGCTTCGGAACCTTTATTATAATTGTCTTCGTTGCCGCCCTGATCCTGAACTTCGTCTATCCCCGCTTCTACTGTCGCGTGCTCTGCCCGCTCGGCGCGCTGCTCGGGCTCCTCGCGAAGTTTTCGCTCTTCCGCATCAGCCGCAACGCCGCCGTCTGCAAAGACTGCAACGTTTGCGGCGCCGAGTGCCAGGGGAGCGCGGATCCGCAGGGCACCGTCCGGGCCACCGAGTGCATGGTGTGCCTCAACTGCATCTCCGACTGCCCGCGGAACGGCCTGGCCTACCGCTTCCTGCCGCCGGCGGAGACCAGCACCACGAACGTGGAGCTGGGCCGGCGGCGCTGGATCACGGCCGCGGTCGCGGGATTGGCGGCGGTGCCGCTCGCCCGCGCCTCGGACGGCGTGGAGCCGCGCCCCGATCCCCGCCGCATCCGCCCCCCGGGCGCGCTCGACGAGCCCGAGTTCCTCGAGCGCTGCATCAAGTGCGGCGCCTGCATGAAGATCTGCCCCACCGGTGGGCTGCAGCCGGCTCTGATCGAGGCCGGCGTGGAGGGGCTCTGGAGCCCGCTCCTGGTGCCGCGCATCGGCTACTGCGAGCACAGCTGCGTCCTCTGCTCGCAAGTGTGCCCCACCGGCGCCATCCGCAAGCTCACCGTGGCCGAGAAGGTCGGCCGCCCGCCGGACAAGGACATGGTGCGCATCGGCTCCGCCAAGTTCGACTACGGCCGCTGCCTCCCCTGGGCCTACGACACGACCTGCATCGTCTGCGAGGAGGTCTGCCCCACCTCGCCCAAGGCGATCTACTTCAAGCTGGAGACCGTGAAGCTGCGGGACGGCTCGGAGCGCACGCTCAAGCGCCCGTACGTCGACCTGTCGCTGTGTAACGGGTGCGGGATCTGCGAGACGCGCTGCCCGGTCTTCGACCGCGCCGCCATCCTCTGCACCTCGGTAGGCGAGACGCGCAGCCCGCGAAACCGGATCATCATGACCGGAGGGCGGGTGTAGGCCGCCGTGCCCCCATCCACTCCGCAGGCCGCGCCGACGGCCGCGCGCCCGACCGGAAGCCACCTCTGGCCGCGCCGCTCGTCCGCGGGGGCGACGGCCACGTTCTTCTTCCTCCCCCGCGGGATCGACCGCGAGCGAGTCCTG